>JAFGKB010000250.1 GCA_016928755.1 Anaerolineae bacterium
GCCTGGACCTCGCGTTGGCGCCGGTGGTGGTGATGCCGGTATACCTGAGCCAGAGGGTAGTGCTTTTGGTATTGCTGAAACTGAAACACTAGAGGGTGCAAATCGTGCCATTGGAGAAGAAACTCCTCTAATGGAAGAAGCTGCCGGTATTGAAGCCGCTGTTTTGGAACCGGCAACAGCGGATGTTACGGGCAGTACTTCGCTTACACCGGTCTGGGAAGATGAACATATCCCTCTGCCTGTTGCGCCTGGGCCATCATATCCTGGAAAATCTGACCGGTTGGTGGTTATTTCTATTGGGTTAGGTGTCCTGACATTGATATTGGCCGGGCTTACCTGGCGGCGTTCCCGTCAGCGGTAATTACATATTGCCGGTTGACAAATCCTCACAAACATACAGAATAGGTGATGCATATTTAAGAAAATGCCTATTTACGAGGCTTAGAGTCTAAGAAGTTTAGGTAGACATATAGAGTGAGAGATAAGATATAATGTCAGAGAGTTGTAATCATATTGAGTACTTACATCCCTTAACTGGGGAGTGGCATTTCTGCCCTCACTGTGGTACGCCCTTAAGCGAGATAAAAGCTTATGGCCGTGTGCGCCACTATTGCCCTGCTTGCCAGCGGGTTGTATTTAGAGAGCATAAAGTCGCGGCTGCGACTGTCGTTGAAAATCATGTAGGCCAGGTCCTGTTAGTAAAACGTGCCCTAAACCCTATGCAGGGTCATTGGAGCTTACCGGCCGGTTTTGTTGATTTTGAGGAACCGCCGGCGGTAGCCGCAGTGCGTGAGTGTTTTGAGGAGACCGGTTTGGAAGTGGCGATTGATACCCTATTGGATGTTGTCGCCGGTCGGGAGCATAAACGGGGCGCGGATATAGTTATTGTATACCGTGCTTATATCCTTGGTGGTGATCTTGTCGCGGCTGATGATGCTGCGGCAGCCGAATTTTTCCCTTTGGATAATCTGCCCCTTTTGGCTTTCAAGGCCACGGAACAAGCTTTAAATCGCTTGGCGGCTTTGAGATGGGGTGCTAAAGTATGATGAATCGTGAAGCCTCAATTTGGACGGTTGTTACTCCCCTGACATTTATCTTTATTTTGCTGACCGTATCGTTTGTGCCGGAATTGTTACATCAATATTATCCCTCGACTATGGTCTTGGGAGCGATGTTACCAACATTCACCGCGACTTCTACTATCACACCATCTGCAACCCCTACTGCCACGCCAACGGCTACCCCAACACCATCACCAACGGTTACGCCAACGTCTTCCCCTACACCATCCCCCACGGCGACTATGCCTCCCTCGCCTTTGAACACACCGACTTTAGAACCCTCTCCTACTCCCACTTATCCCCCCCCACCGGATGAAGTTCATGTTCCAATCCTTATGTACCATTATATTTCCGAGTTACCTGCTGATGCCGATGTTTACCGGCGTAATCTCACTGTCGTCCCTGAGAATTTCGAGGCGCAACTTAACTACCTGAAAGAACAAGGGTATCAGACTGTGACTCTATTTGATATTTATGATGCGTTGACTACCGGGCGACCTTTACCCGAAAAACCTATTGTCCTTACGTTCGATGACGGCTATAAAGACGCTTATACCCACGCTATGCCCCTGTTGCAAAAATATGACTTTGTCGGGGTTTTCTTCCTGCTGATTACCCCCGCTCACTATGAGGCTGAAGCTTATGTCAGTTGGGATGATGTCAAAATAATGGCCGAGAATGGGATGTCTATGCAGGCGCATGGTCGTGACCACTATGACCTGACCGGGCGTAGTTATGATTTCCTGGTCTACCAAATCCTTGGTGCTCGTGAGGGTGTGGAAGCTCACAGCGGGCAGCCGGTACGTTTCTTCTGTTACCCATCAGGGCGTTATGATGACGATACCCTGAGCGTTGTCGCGTCCGCCGGCTATTTCGGCGCGGTTACCACGGAGTGGGGAGCTACCCAAACCCTGGAAAATCGCTATACCTGGCCCCGCATCCGCATCGGTGGCGGCTGGTCATTGGAAAGATTTGCCGAGATCCTGCACGATGTGGAGCATTAGGTATCAGGTCCAGGTTTATTCGTAGCCCCCGCTTTGATTTTTTTGTCTTTATTAGTGGTTCCTAGGAGGCCCTAATCATGGATACTGAGTTAGACCGGTGGTTTCCCAGACCTGAACCCGTTGTCTCAACGCCTTTAGGTTCTGTTATCAGTGGTAGCCTGAGTAAGGGCTTAGAGGTAAAATTATCTCCGGATCGCTTGATCGAGGGGTTGGCAGTAGGTCGCTATGTGGTGGTCAAAGGGCGCACTAACCGGCGTTTCTTTGGGATGATTACGGATGTCGCCTTGGAGACCAGCCACCCTGAAGTCGCAGCCACGCCTCCTCAAGACCCCGATGGCTTTATCGCCCGGGCCTACCGTGGGACACTAACGTTTGGCCGTCTCCACGTCACACCGATGTTACTCCTCGATGATGCGGGAGAAGTCCGCCCGGCTAAAACCGTTCCCTCACATTTTACCCAAGTCTTCGATGCGACCCCGGAAGAAGTCGCCTTGATTTTCGGTAACCCTGATGAGGCTGACCGTTTCTATATTGGCGATCCCTTGGAGATGGAAGGGACCCGTATCGCGCTGGATCTGCGCCGTTTTGTAGAACGTTCCAGCGGCGTCTTTGGGAAGAGCGGTACCGGCAAAACCTTCCTCACCCGCATGTTACTGGCCGGCATTATCCAAGAAGAGTCTGCTATTAACTTGATCTTCGATATGCACAATGAGTATGGCTGGAAGAGCCAGGACGAGTCCAAACAGGACGTTAAAGGGCTGCGCCAGCTCTTCTTCGATGGGCGGGTAAGCGTCTTCACCCTCGACCCCGAATCTTCCCGGCGACGGGGCAGCAAAGTGGATTTCACTGTGCAGATTGGCTACGATCAGCTTGACCCGGAGGACTTGGAAATGTTGGCCCCGCTCTTTGGCTTCACCGATGTGCAATCTAACGCCCTCTATATGCTACGCCGTAAGATTGGGCCGGGCTGGGTGCGTGCTTTATTGGCCGAAGACACAGATGATAAATTGCAAAGTATTGTTAATGAGGGCAAACTGCATGAAGGAACCCTGGGTGCTATCCAGCGCAAACTGTCCCAACTACACCGCTTTGGCTTCTTGGTGGATAGAGCACTCGATGACCCCATTGGTCGTATCCTGGATTACCTTAACAGTGGCGTAAGCGTTGTCCTGGAATTTGGTCGTTATGGTAATGCCCTAGAGGCCTATATCTTGGTGGCGAATTATATTACCCGGCGTATCCACAAAGCTTATGTAGACCGCAAAGAGGCACACCTAGGTGGGCAAGGACAGGAACCTCGCCCGCTGGTGATTACCATTGAAGAGGCCCACAAATTTCTCGATCCGGCCATTGCACGCCATACCATTTTCGGCACCATTGCCCGTGAGATGCGTAAGTACAACGTGACGCTGCTGGTCGTGGATCAACGTCCCAGTGGCATTGATCCGGAGGTTATGAGCCAGGTCGGTACGCGGGTCACAGCCCTATTGGATGAAGAAAACGATATCCGGGCCGTTTTCTCCGGCGTTTCTGGCACGGCTGCTTTACGTGAGGTTCTGGCCCGTATGGAAACCCGGCAGCAGGCTATGATCCTGGGCCACGCTGTCCCTATGCCTATTGTCATCCGCACCCGTGATTACTCCGACTTGTACGGTGAAATCGCCGGGAAAGGCGTTAACACGGATGACGCTGCCTCGGCCCTCTTTGGTTAGGGAGGGGACTTTCCCCTTGCAAAAAACAAGCCTTAGATATAAAACCTATGGAGTCTTATATGGGGGAAGAAAAATGAAAAACTCAGAGTTATTTGATCGTTTTGAAGCGTTGACCTTTGATGATGTTCTTATTGTACCTGGGTATACCGAAGTATTGCCCAATCAGACCGATATCGGTGTTCAACTAATGCCGGAGATAAAGCTAAACATCCCGATTCTTTCCGCTGCAATGGATACCGTGACCAATGCGGCGATGGCCATTGCGATGGCCCGTGAGGGTGGTTTGGGTATTATTCACCGCAACTTATCCCCGGCAGACCAGGCCGCCGAAGTCGCTAAAGTGAAGCGTTCCCAATCGGGGATGATTGTCGATCCTATCACCTTACCTCCCACCGCCACACTTGGTGAGGCTGAGGAAATTATGTCCACTTACCATTTCAGCGGTGTCCCCATTGTGGATTCTACGGGCTACCTGGTGGGTATACTGACCAATCGTGACTTTCGCTTTGTGGATGCAGTTGACTACGGCCTCCCCGTCACTGAGTTTATGACCGATGAGAATATCGTCACTGCACCGTTGGGTATTAGTCTTGAGGATGCCAAAGTCCTTTTGCACCGCCACCGGATTGAGAAATTACCCCTCACCGATGATGAGGGTAGACTCAAGGGCTTGATTACCACCAAGGACATCCAGAAAGCATTGGACTTTCCCAACGCCGCAAAGGATCCCCAAGGCCGCTTAGTAGTTGGCGCGGCAGTGGGTGTTGGTGGAGATTTAGAAGAGCGGGTACAACTTATGGTTGCTGCCGGACTTGATGTGGTTGTTATTGATACGGCCCACGGCCATTCTGCCGGTGTTATCCAGGCTATAAAACGACTCCGCTCCAATTGGCCTAACTTGTCCGTTATTGCCGGCAATGTGGTCACCGCAGAGGGTACCGAGGCCCTGATTAAGGCCGGTGCCAATGCTGTCAAAGTCGGCGTGGGGGCCGGTTCTATCTGTACCACACGCATTATCTCTGGGGCCGGCATGCCGCAGATGACGGCCATTTATAATTGTGCCGAGGCCGCTAAACCCTATGGTATCCCGGTTATTGCGGATGGGGGCATCAAATACAGCGGTGACATCGTCAAAGCCATTGCTGCGGGTGCTCATATGGTGATGCTGGGCAGTATGTTGGCCGGGCTGCGTGAAGCACCTGGGGAGGTCATTTACTACGATGGCCGTCGTTTTAAAGAGTACCGTGGTATGGGTAGCATGGGGGCGATGAAGGGCTATGGCCGCGACCGCTATGGAACTGGACAGGATAGCAGTGGTAAACTGGTTCCAGAAGGCGTAGAGGGGCGTGTGCCCTACAAAGGCCCGCTCCACGATTACATCTACCAGCTTGTGGGGGGCTTGCGTTCTGGCCTGGGCTATGCTGGCGCTGCTAACCTACAGGAATTGCGGGACAAAGCCTGCCTGGTACGCATCACCAACGCCGGTCTCATCGAAAGCCATCCTCACGATGTTGTTATCACCAATGAGCCACCCAACTACCAACTCGGCTAAAAACAAAATTACCTTCCTGGATGGTTCCAAACCATCCAGGAAGGTAATATAGGATACTGGTGAAACATAATTTTCTGTGTTGTTGCTCTCAGCCCCCGTCCTCGGGGGCGTTTGTGTGAGATACAGCCTCTTAATGCTTAAAACTCCTCTGTCCCGTAAACACCATCGTCGCCTTATGCTCATTACACGCCTCGATCACCTCAAAATCCCTAATCGATCCACCTGGCTGGATAACGGCCGTCACACCTTCCTTCAGACCCACATCCACGCCATCCCGGAAGGGGAAGAAAGCATCCGAGACCATCACCGCGCCTTTTAGCCCGCCATTAGCCGCCTTTACCCGCGCGTCAATCTCCGCCTGTGCTTCCTTCTCCAAGAACCGGTAGGTCGTATTGTGCTCTTGATAGGCCAATCTCTCTGCCATATTGCGATAAGCCTTATTGCGGGCGATCTCCGCCACTCCTACGCGGTCCTGTTCCCCGGCTCCGATACCCACGGTCACACCGTCTTTCACGTACAGCACCGAGTTGGACGTAACCCCGGCCTCCACCCACCAGCCAAAGAGCATATCCGCAATCTCCTTATCTGTGGGCGGGCGTTGGATCTTATATGCTTTGTCTTTGTATGTTGTTGCCGCCAGCGTGAGGTCGGCAGCCTCGCGTGTTCGAGGTACAAATGACAACTGGGTGATAATCGAACCATCAATCAGACTCTTGAAATCCACAAACCGCTGGTTGGCAAACTCCCGTAAGTGCGCCATATTGCCGATGCGCATTATGCGCAGATTCTTCCGCTGGCCCAGGATGGCCACGGTTCCCTCTTCGTACTCCGGCGCGACAACCACCTCGGCGTAGCGTTCCGCAATTGCTTCGGCGGTTGCCTTATCTACAGGCCGGTTCAGGCCCACACAGCCCCCAAAGGCCGCGATATGGTCGGCTAAATCCGCTTTAACATAGGCATTACAGAGATTCTCC
>JAFGKB010000047.1 GCA_016928755.1 Anaerolineae bacterium
AAGGGGCCAGTCTTTCTCTCGCGCCAGCTCGTAAATGGTAGGGCACAAACTGGCATTGGCATTGGCTTCCCCAAAGACACGGTAAGCCGGATAACCACTGACATCCTTAAAGGTCTCCACATCACGGGTTATATCCAAACCCTTTAACGCCTCTGCAATACCGGAAGCATCCTGCTCCAACACAACTACAGCGTCAGAAGTCTGGGCCAGTTCTGACAGACGGGCATCGGCCCGAATCTGGCCATTGATTAGAATCACAGCCCGGTCACAGAGTGCCTCAACCTCGGAAAGAATATGCGTAGAGAAGAGAATGGTACTATTTTCCGCCAGGCGGCGAATTAGATTGCGAATTTCCAGAATCTGTGTGGGGTCCAAACCTACGGTCGGCTCATCCAAGATCAGCAGACGGGGCTTGTGCAAGATAGCCTGGGCCAACCCGACACGTTGGCGGAAACCCTTACTCAACTGGCCAATAGGCCGGGTCAAGTGTTTCTGCAATCCAGTAGCATAAATAGCTTCTGAAAGGCGGCCGGTGCGCTGGTCTTCAGGGATTTGACGCAACTCGGCCATCAACTTGAGATAACTTTGAACGGTCAACTCTGGATATAGGGGCGCGGTCTCCGGAAGGTACCCAATTTGGGACTGAACTTCCCGGGTGTGTTCTAGAACGTCCAAGCCATTGACCTGAACTGTACCACCATCCGGTTGCAAGTAACCGGTTAGGATCTTAATGATGGTAGTTTTTCCAGCACCGTTGGGACCAAGGAGACCGACAATCTCACCATCCGCGATTTCGAAACTGACACCGCCTAGAGCCTGGATGGGGCCATAGGATTTAGTCAGCTCGGTAACATTAATCATCGGCAATACCTCCTTCACTAAAATAGATTTTTATACTGCAAAGGGTAACTATGCGGACGCACTATCCTTAATAGTTACGCTCAAAGATACAATGATAAAATAATAGACCAATATGTCAAGAATTGCATCGCAACAATCGGGGCGAGTTTTTAAGCTCGCCCCGATTTAGGACCTTCACTTAGCGTTTTGACAAATTTTGTGCCGTACAGAAGTTTATTGCGTTGTCTTATGGGCTACAGCCAAGTATACCCGGCAAGAAGCCATAATATACCCCACTAGAGACAACATCAATGCACCTATCACCAAAATAGACGTTCCGATACCCACCTCCTTTCTCTACTGAAATGGAAGGGAAGCCCTGAGTAACCGTCCAAAGTAATGGCTACGATCACCGGGCAACTACGGTTAATAGAATAACATATTAGGAGCTATAAGTCTTTAAGACAAACTAAGGAAGACCTTAAGAAAAGCTTAAGAAACCAACAGCCATTTATTAGAAAAACATTATTTTTTATAAAAATATCAAAAAACCTCTTGACTTACTTTCTGAAAAACATTATACTACTTATATAAATAAAAATATTGGTTTCTAGTTAATAAATTTAATTACCCTTCACACATCTTACTTAAGGAGAACATAGATGAATAAGAACACTATCCGCCAGGTCATTGTTGCGGTTACCACATTGGTAACGATAATATTTAACGGGTTAGCAAATGCACTCCCCCTGAATGGGTTAAGTACAGGTGATATTTCTGACCGGTTTGATGTCTATTTTGTGCCGGCTGCTTATGTATTCTCGATTTGGGGTCTGATTTACCTGGGATTGATAGCCTTTAGTATATACCAGGCACTCCCTGCACAACGTGAGAACCCACGCTTACAAAAGATTGGCTATCTCTATGTATTTAGTAGCCTTGCTAATAACCTATGGCTCTTTCTGTGGCATTATGAGATCTTCCCCCTGACAATTGTAGCTATGCTTGCACTGTTGGGACTGCTTATTGCCATCTATCTACGCCTAAACACGGAACAGCCCTCCCTTTCAGACACCGAACGATGGTTGGTTAATATTCCCTTTAGCATCTACCTAGGATGGGTTACGGTAGCGACCATCGCCAATATAACATCACTGCTGGATTACCTTAACTGGAATGGTTGGGGCATCAGTGAAGAAATATGGACAGTGATTATGCTAGTTGCAGCTACTGCTATAGCCTCGCTAATGAGTCTTACCAAGGGAGACATCCCTTATCTACTGGTTGTGGTGTGGGCTTTTATCGGGATTGCTATTAAACACACAGCTACACCCATCGTGACGATAGCATCTTGGGGGGCGGCTGCGATAGTGATGGTGATGCTAATCGAAGGGGCCGTTCTAAAACAGCACCGGGCCTTAAGGCAAGAGACTAAACCTGCATAGCTAATGGATAAACCATTGGGGGGAATTACTGGATTGGTTCAGTCTGTATCACCATAAAGCAAGTTTAAGTCTGTCTTCAGACTACTTTTAAAACGATTGTCTAGTAGTAGGTGCAACGCACTTAAGAAAGTGCAATGCACCTACCTGTAGTCTACTTTAACCCATCATTTAATACTTGAAAGAGTACCTGCTTTGGCAGAAGATACTACCCCCCAGAATATCAAAAGTGTACCCACCAATGCCAAAACAGCACCTTCCCGTATCGCAATACTCCCCCCACTATTAGTATCCAGGCCAAATGTTCCAACCGGAGTAAAAGTCAGACCGGCACCAAAAACGGCCACAAAGAAACCATAAACACCTAAACTACTTAAGACAAGTATGAGTTTAAGCCATTGCGGAGCTTTATCAACATAACGAGCCATTGCATAAGTGCTCCACGCCAGGAGATAGCCCAATATTACAGGCCAGCAGGCACCAGCTTCCACTAATCCGGTAACATAAACCGTTCTCTGAGCAGAGAGTGTACCGAACATACTCGATTTTATACTCAGCCAGGGCAAGAGAAACATAGCGCTGCTCAATAAGCCAATACCAATCTCATAAATACCTAGCGAATTCCTGGCCCCCCCCTGAACGACGGATTCCGGTTGCCATACAGGGGACTTTTCCGGTTGAGGAGATACAGGTTTGGAAGCAGAAGTTGGACGGGCACTACCTGACACCACTTCAAGGTCCATACTGCCAATGCTCACCACATCGCCAATTTTCAAAGAATAGGGAGCAGTAATACGCTGGCCATTTACGAAAGTACCGTTAGTGCTGTGCTGGTCTACGAGAATATAGGTATCTCCCTTTTCATATAGGAGGGCATGGCGTTTGGAAATACGGGCCTCCGGAAGCTGAATATCATTACCGGACGAACGCCCGATGGACATATTGCTGTTATTTAACTCGTAAATATCCCCATCCTGGGTCACTAGTTGCATATATCCCCCCTTAATGATTATTTTTTGGACATACCGGTTACTATTATACCCTATTCGCCGCTCACTTGTACACCTTCGAGGGTCTACCTTCGGTCTTCTACATCACCGGTGGTATAATCACCCAATAAAACTAACATCACCGGGGAGGTTGACGTGTCACTACGAGATAGCATTGGATTAGGACTTTCATACATCTACGCATTCGGCCTGTTATTCACGGTTGAGAGTATTGGAAAACGCCTAAAATGGCCCCAGGACTTAACGCGCAAGCTGGTCCACATCGGTGCCGGGATGTGGATTTGGGGCATCCTGGTCTTCTTTGATCACTGGTATTATGGCATCATTCCCTTTGGAACCTTTATCTTGCTTAACTACGCCTTCTACCGTATGCAGACCTTTAAAACAATGGATACCCAGGAATCAACACCGGGAACCGTCTATTTCGCTATCTCTATCACCATCCTCTTTGGTCTGCTATGGCGCACGGGGGGGGAACTGGACCGGGTTCCCATAGCTGCTGCTGCCGTGATGGCAATGACCCTGGGGGATGGCCTGGCCAGTATCGTCGGCAACCGTTGGGGCAAACACCCCTATACATTTATGAACCACACACGCTCGTGGGAGGGGACCATCGCAATGGCTGTCTTTGGCTTTGCCGGTATTTATCTGACGTTGTGGCTGCTATCCGGGTCAACACTAAGCCCCAACAGTGTCCCCCTAAGTGCACCCCAAACCTTTCTACCTGCGCTGCTAGGTACTATCGTGGCCACCACAGCAGAGGGACTCTCACCATCAGGGACCGACAACCTCAGCGTCCCGCTGCTCACCGGACTGGTGCTCTATCTTTTAATAGGCTAAATATGATGAGAACGGGTATGCAAGTACTACTACAACTAGGCTCCGGTCTGATCTTCAGTGCAATAATCGGCTTCCTGGCCTACAAGCGCCGGTCCCTATCCAAAAGTGGGGTACTAGGTGCCATTATCACCGGGACCCTCATCTTCGGTTTTGGAGGCTGGCCTTGGGGAATGGTGCTCATTACATTCTTTGTGCTCTCCAGTCTGCTCTCTAAATACCAGGCCCGTACCAAAAAGAACCTAGCCGAGAAGTTCGAGAAAGGCTCACAACGGGACCTATGGCAAGCAATGGCCAACGGGGGTATGGGAGCACTCATAGCCGTTATCTATATCTTACACCCTGTACCGGTACTCCTGGCAGCCTTTGTAGGAGCAATGGGCACCGTCAATGCCGATACCTGGGCAACGGAGATCGGCGTATTGAGCAAACGTCCCCCACGTCTGATTACCACCGGCAAGATTGTTGAAATCGGTACCTCTGGTGGGGTTTCCCTATTAGGCACACTTGCCACTTTGGCCGGAGGACTTATTATAGGTATAAGCGCGCTGCTCTATATTGCGCTGGATCAGGTTTTAGGGGGACCAGGTCTGGCGATGACAGGTAGTACCCAATATGGACAGGCACTATTACTACCTTTAATCGGAGCACTGGGAGGATTAGCGGGATCGCTTACGGACAGTTTCCTGGGGGCGACAGTGCAAGCTATTTACTACTCTACAGTGCGAGATAAGGAGACGGAGAAAGTTATTGATCCCGACGGAACTCCCAACCAACACATTCGAGGTTGGCAGTGGCTCAGTAATGACTGGGTGAACTTTATCAGTTCCGGTGCCGGCGCACTGGTCAGTGCCCTTATATGGCTGGCACTAACCTCCCTGTAATAACTTAGATCAGCTAAATACAAGTGCAACGCACTATTCAAAGGAGTCACTTTATGCGAATGACACAACTTTTCAGCCACACTTTAAGAGAAGCTCCCGGCGACGCGGAAGTTACCAGCCACCAACTCTTGGTGCGTGCGGGCTTTATCCGCCAGCTTGCCGCCGGGATTTTCAGCTACCTACCCCTGGCACGCCGCTCATTGGATAAGATAGAGAAAATCGTGCGCCAGGAAATGGATGCTATCGGCGGGCAGGAAATCACGATGCCGGTAGTGAACCCCGCCGACATCTGGAAAGAGACCGGGCGCTGGTACCAGATTGGCTCGGAGATGGGGCGTTTTAAGGATAAGAGCGACCGGGATATGGTATTGGCGATGACCCATGAGGAAATCGTCACAGATTTAGCCCGCCACGAGTTACGCTCCTACCGGCAACTCCCACAACTGGTCTACCACTTGCAGACTAAATGGCGCGATGACCCGCGACCCCGTGCCGGGTTGATTCGGGTTCGAGAATTCACAATGAAGGATAGCTACAGCTTTGATGCCGACGAAGCCGGGCTGGACAAGCAATACCGCGCCCATTACCAGGCATACTTCAATATCTTCCACCGCTGTGGTATAGACGTTATCGCCGTAGGGTCGGATACCGGGATGATGGGGGGCAGTATGGCCCACGAATATATGGCACTGGCTCCGATTGGCGAGGATACGATTGTACTTTGTGATGCGTGTGGTTATGCGGCCAACCGGCAGATCGCCCGTTTCCAGAAACCGGAGGCGGCCCAGGAAGAGCTATTGCCGGTTGAGAAAGTCGCCACACCGGACACGAGCACCATCGAAGACCTGGCGAAATTCCTGGGTATCCCCAAAGCCAAAACGGCAAAAGCCGTCTTTATGGTAGCTACCCGCAGTGAGGCCACAGCAAAAGACACCAAAGATGAGTCCGGAAACACCTACCAGGATGTGGAGCGATTTATCTTCGCGGTGGTACGCGGCGATATGGAGGTCAATGAGACCAAGTTAGCCAATGCAGTGCAGGCCAAAGCACTGCGCCCGGCCCATGAAGAGGAGATACAGGCCATTGGGGCAAAACCCGGTTATGGTTCCCCGGTAGGCGTCCACGATACCATTATCGTCATCGACGATACTATAGCCCATTCGCCAAACCTGGTCGCGGGGGCCAATGAACCCGGCTATCACTTACGCAACGTCAATTATGGCCGGGACTACCAGGCCGACATCGTCTCTGATATTGCCGTAGCCCAGGATGGAGATGCCTGCCCTGTATGTGGTGCTCCATTGCACACTGTGAGAGGTGTGGAAGTGGGCAATATCTTTAAGCTAGGAACCCGTTACAGCGGGTCACTGGGAGCGACCTTTGTTGACCAAGATGGCGAGGAAAAGCCATTAGTTATGGGATCTTACGGCATCGGTATCGGACGCGCGCTGGCCTGCGTTGCGGAAACTCATAACGACGAATACGGTCTTATCTGGCCCATTACCGTAGCCCCTTACCAGGTCCATCTTGTGACTTTAGGCCCGGAGGACAGCGAGGCCCAAGCTGCGGCAGACCAGCTTTACGAAGAACTACTTCAAGCGGAAATTGAAGTGCTTTATGACGACCGGGATCGCAGTCCTGGCATCAAGTTCAACGACGCCGACCTAATCGGTATCCCACTACGGGTTACAGTTGCTAAACGTGGCTTAAAGGAGGGTAACGTCGAACTCAAACGCCGCGACCAGAAAGAGCGCACCTGGGTTCCAAGCGGAGAAATTATCCCGGCACTCCAAGCGGAGATCGCAAGCCTGGAAGCCGAGATTGCAGCCCACGTGACACCGGTAGCATTTACATAGCT
>JAFGKB010000251.1 GCA_016928755.1 Anaerolineae bacterium
AACCTGGCCACCCAGAGCGGTCAAAGCGATGATCACGACAACGGCGATCAAAACCAAAATCAAAGCGTACTCAACTAGACCCTGTCCCTCTTCACGTGGTAAATACAACATCATTACACCTCCTAAAGTGTTTTTTTATAATGTCTGTAACTGTTTATATTGTATAGGATTCATTATGGGATTACAATAGGAAATTGGTACTATCTTAGCGTTGTTTTTACTTTGAGTACTAACAAAGTTAATAATCAGACTTGATTTTAGACCTAGCACTTTGGGAAAAGAGTGCTATAGGGGGTACTTTACTTAAGATAAGGAGATATAATGGGTTGTCATAAGGTGATATTGGCTTCTCAATCGCCCCGGCGAAGGGAGATGATAAAGTGGTTGGGGGTGCCTTTTGATGTTACACACGCGGATGTTGATGAGCGCTCTCTGTCCAAGGAATTACCCCTGGGTATGGCGGCCCGCTTAGCTGTGTCAAAAGCTAAGGCCGTTTCTTATAATCTGGAGGGGTGGATACTATCGGCGGATACTATTGTGGAGTTGGATGGTGACCCTTTGGGGAAGCCCGAAGATGCCGCTGCTGCCTATGCTATGCTTCTGAAATTGCGTGGCAATGGTCATTATGTTCATACCGGAGTTGCTCTCTTTAATCCCCTGAGTGGGCAAGTGTTGGTGCGCCGGGTGACTACACATGTGTGGATGCGGCCCTATACAGAGCCAGAGATACAGGCTTATATTGCCAGTGGGGATCCTATGGACAAAGCCGGGGCTTATGCTATTCAGAATACCCGTTTTAACCCGGTGGGACGTCTCGCTGTGTGTTATGCAAATGTTGTCGGTTTGCCGGTTTGCGCTGTGGTTGCTTTGTTGCAGGATTGGGGGTGTGAGCTGGAATTAGATATACCGGCTTTGTGCCAGCGTAATTTCGGGTATCATTGTCCTGGGCCTGATGGAGGAGTTTTGGTATGAGAAGGTATGTTTTTCTTTTCTTAGTTAGTTGTCTATTAGTAAGTTGTGGGGGGACTCCTAATCCTCTCCCTGTCCCGCTGCCGACAGATACTCCCCCCCCGCTACCTTCCCCGACACCCACAGTTGACTTTGCTACTCCTGAGACTGTAGGGCGTACTTTTTTAGCGGCCTGGGAATCCGGTGACTATGATGCGATGTATACCCTTCTTACACCCTCTGCGCGGGCAGTTTTGTCCGCAGATGAATTTCACGCTGCTTATCAGAATGCATTGCGGACTACAACTACGGTTAGTGTAACTGTGGCGCTTCAGACGCTGAATCTTGAGGCTGATCGGGCTTGGATTGTCTTTGTGACTGAGTGGGAGACGGCCCTGTTTGGTACACTCCGAACTACTAATCAATTGGATTTACTTCAGCAAGGCGGACAATGGTGGGTTGCTTGGCAACGTGGGTGCATCTGGCCAGACTTAGCTGAGGGAAACCGTTTTGTTATTGAGTACCAGGTACCCCCACGTGCTAATATCTACGATCAAGCCGGGGCCGGATTGGCCATCCCTAGTACAATTGTCACCGTTGGTGTAGTTCCTGACCAATTCGAGGATGAAGCATCCGTCCTCAGTGTGCTTTCTCAGATGTTTAATATGTCACCGGAAGAGCTGCGGGCGATTTATGCCGGCCAGCCTTCAAGCTGGTATATCCCTGTTGGTGAGATTACGGGGGAAGACAGTACTTCTTATGATGAGTGGTTAAATTTACCCGGTATCCAACGTCGTGAGAGCCAAGGACGAATTTATCCCTCGGATGGCGTCGGTGCGCATGTGGTCGGGTGGGTCTCACCTATCCCTGTCGAAGAGCTAGCTACTTATCGCCGTCAAGGATACCGCGATGATGCCTGGGTAGGGATATCGGGTTTGGAAGCTTGGGGAGAATCAATTTTAGCCGGGCGGAATGGTGGGCGGCTTTATCTGGTGGATAGTGAAGGGCAATATGTGCGCAGTGTCGCCGAGCGCCAACCAGAACGCGGACGTGCCGTATACACCACCTTGGACCGGGATATGCAAGCCGCGGCAGAGACCTTCTTGGGTGATCGCTCCGGGGCCATTGTGGCTTTAGATGTGCATACCGGCGCGATCTTAGCAATGGCCAGCGCGCCTCACTTTGATAATAATATTTTCATCCGGGCTACTGCTGAACAGGAACGCCAAGCTGCGCTTAATGATCCGCGACGCCTCTTTTTCAACCGGGCACTTCAAGGACTTTATCCTTGTGGTTCGGTTTTCAAAATCGTCACTATGGCGGCGGGTCTGGAATCCGGTATTGTGACTCCTGATTCGGTTTTCAACTGTCCAGGATATTGGGATGGCCTAGGTGAGCAAAATCGTAAAACCTGTTGGCTCGAAACCGGACATGGTGATATTACGCTCGTTGATGGTTTATCTGCTTCGTGTAATGTTGTCTTCTATGAGTTAGGATGGCGTCTAAATAGTGCTGATCAGGGAAGCCTATCCACATATGGACATGCTTTTGGCTTGGGTGTTCCTACGGGACTGCAAGAACTCCCGGAATCGGAGGGCCTAGTGCCCGACCCGGAGTGGAAACAAATGACGTATAATGAAGCTTGGGCGGCCGGTGATGCGGTCAACTTGGCGATTGGGCAGGGCTATCTATTAGTCACACCATTGCAGATAGCGCGCATGGTTGCGGCTGTGGCTAATGGGGGTACCTTGTACCGTCCTTATCTGGTGGGCCGCATTGATGAAGGCAGTGGTTACCCGGAACAATTAACACAACCCCAGGCTACGGGGCAGCTTCCTCTATCAGCGAGTAATCTCTCTACCATCCAGTCCGCTATGCTAAATGTGACTTCTAGCTACCAGGGAACTGCGACAGGCCGTTTTGTCGGTTTGGGTATTCCGGTAGCCGGTAAAACCGGGACGGCACAGACTTCGGAAGGACAGGAACCCCATTCCTGGTTTGCGGGGTATTTTCCTGCGGATGATCCTGAAATTGCAATGGTGGTATTGGTCGAAAATGGCGGTGAAGGTCCGTCCGTTGCCGCGCCGATGTTCCGGCAGATGGTGGAGTCATATTATGATTTGGCTATTACGCCATTGCCCGCCCCAGAAGAGATACCTCAAGGTGATTAAGTCTTAAATCTCCGGCTATTGAATCTTGTTTGTTTGTGTCTTTTCGTGCACGATTTTGCACGATAAAGCGACTTTTCATTGACAGCTTATGTTCGATATGCTATAGTAGAAACGTTGTTAAAAACCTATGTTAAGCAATGAACGGCAGCAGTTTATCTTACAGCAACTTCAAAAAAACGGGGTGGTGCGGGTTAGTGAACTGGCTAGCGCACTGGAAGTTAACCCGGTTACGATACGTCGTGACTTGGCACATTTAGAAGATCAGGGACATTTAAGCCGGGTTCACGGTGGCGCCGTAAGTAGTGTCGCCAGTCTCTCCCCTATTTCTGAGATTCCGGTATCCTGGAAGGGGCGGATTGCAGAAGCCGCTGCGAAGTTTATCCCTAATCAGAATACGGTTTTTATCGGGCCAGGGGAACTGACCCCCGAAGTTGTTCCATTTCTGGTTCAAAAAGAGAACCTTACAATTGTTACTAACGCTTTGGATGTAGCCTGGACGGTAAAGCGACTTAATAGTCATACGTTACATATTATTGGCGGTCAAGTTGCGGAGGATTGTGGGATCTACGGTAGCCAAGAGGCTTTTACTCCGCTACGGGCCGATTGGGTAATTTTAGAAGCTGCGGGATTAGATGCGGAGAGCGGTGTGACCCATGACCACCGTGATTATGCTGAAATGGCTCGGCGACTTTTCGGACTAGGGGCACAAGTGATGGTTCTATTGTCACCCCGGCGCGTAGGGCGTTCCGGTGCACTATATATTGCACCGGCTGATGAAGTGGATGTTCTTGTAACCGGGCGGGAGGCTCCTGATCCTCCTCTTTGGTATCTTAGCGAGTTAGGTGTGCGTAT
>JAFGKB010000048.1 GCA_016928755.1 Anaerolineae bacterium
TACTAGTACCAGTCCAAGTTGCAGTTTTGGCTTTGCAAAACTGCCCAGGCGTGCTTCACGCCCGCCTGCTAAGACTTTTGTAGTCTCAAGTCCTGGGCCAAACGTACCGCGCCCAGGGCCGGCTCTTCAACCACCGTTACTGGGTCTAAGTTCAGGTGTAATTTGGTCACTGCTTTTAGAAAAGCCTCGCGTAAAGCCAGACCTTGCACCAAAACGCCCCCACCCAAGGCACAAGGCACCGGACTTTCAAGACCTAGTTGGCCGATAACTGCGTGTACCGCAAGGGCTAATTCATAACCAGCTTGTGCTATTATGGATGTCGCCACAGCATCACCTTGTCCCACAGCAGCAAGGACCAAGGGGGTGAGTTGGGCAATGCCAGACCGTTTACTATCTTCTTGAGCAATATGCTGGTAGATATAGGGGATTAAGTCTTGGGGAGCAGATAGGGACCAATGGGCCAAGATGCGTTGGGTCAACGCTGTCACAGAGCCACGGCCATCCGCAGACCGTGCAACAGCCCGGAGCGCAGCAAGCCCAATCGCATAGCCGCTACCCTCATCTCCTAACAGATACCCCCAGCCACCGGCACGGGCCGAGACACCGGAAGGGTGTTCCCCATAACAAAGTGAGCCTGTCCCGCAGATTAAGGCTAGGCCCCAACCATCTGGAGTGCCGGCGGACAGCAATAAAGCAGCATCATGGACAATACTGACCGGGACCCCAGGGTAACGGTCATCACACCAAGCCTGGATGATGGCACGGTCTTGAGGGCGACCGGCCCCGGCCATGCCCAGGCAAATCGCGACAAGTTCCCCCTGTGACGCAATCAAGAGGGCCGCAGCAACAGCAGCATCCAAAGCGGCATAAGCTGCCTCAATGCCCACCACCTGGAAATTTGATGGCCCGGCCAGTCCACGCCCGACCACGTTACCACCGACACCGGCAACGAGTGCCAGGGTTTTACTGCCACCACCGTCAATGCCCAGAACTAGGGGCATGGGGTGCTCACTTTCGACCATTCTCTAGCTCCAAGGCACGCCGGACGACACCGTTTGTATAAGCCAATCTATTACGGGCCACCTCAGGCCGCACATCTGCCAGGATAGAAACGATGGCTGTTTTAACTTCACCATCACACGCATCCAGGACGGCCCCGGCTGCGGTTTCTTCCACTTTATGCTCGGTAGCCTGAACAACAATATTACGCGCTCGATCTCGTAGTTTGGCGTTAGTAGCCTGGAGATCGACCATCAGATTCGTATAGGTCTTACCCAGGCGAATCATAACTCCGGTGGAGAGCATATTAAGAACCATTTTCTGTGCGGTGCCGGCCTTTAGCCGGGTCGAACCACTGAGTGCCTCCGGGCCAACAACCGGAGCAATGGTAATATCGGCCAATGCTTCCAGCGCGGTTTTAGGATTACAGGCCAAGCCCACAGTCAAAGCACCGCGCTGCTGAGCCTCACGCAGCCCCCCTAGCACATAAGGGGTACGACCACTGGCGGCGATACCGACAACACTATCATTGGGGCCAACCTCTAAGGCTGTGATTTCTCCCGCACCGGCTACCGCATCATCTTCAGCACCTTCTATTGCCGTGGTAATAGCACGATGACCACCGGCGATCAGGCCCACAACCAAGCTAGGAGGCGTGCCGAAAGTAGGAGGACACTCAGAGGCATCTAAAACCCCTAACCGGCCAGAAGTGCCAGCCCCCATATAAATCAGCCGCCCACCACGCTGCATTCGCACGGCAATGGCATCAATAGCCATTGCAATTGCCGGCAATTGTGTCCTGACAGCATCGGCAACCCGCCGGTCCTCAGCGTTCATCATCCGCACCATATCCAGTGTGGAGACAATATCAATATCCAATGTCACCGGGTTCCGGGACTCCGTTGTATTTATACCAATATCTTCTTTAATTGTATTCATCACGTTATTCACTCTCCCTAATCCCACAAATCTGAAGAACACCCCAAATATTAAACTGGTGTGATATTCCCCAAAATCACCCGTCTCTTGGCTCCCGTAGCCGCCGGTAAGTTACCCGGACGATGGTGCCATGTCTCATAAGCCAAGACTGCAAAAGCCAACGCCTCTTTAACGCTTACCGGGATACCTACCGCATCGGAAGACAGAATCCGCGCCGGAGCCACATACTCACCAAATAACTGCATTAAAGTGGGATTATGCGCTCCGCCGCCACTGACAATAATCTCTTCCGGGAATAAGGGTAAGAAGTCACGGTAGGCTTGCTCTATGGAGCGCGCCGTCAATGCGGCTAATGTGGTAACAATATCCACAGGCTTAAGTCCTAGAGCTGTCGCACGCCGCCAGACACGCTCACCGAACTGCACGCCGAAAAGTTCCCGCCCGGTAGTCTTTGGCGGGGATTGGCTTAAATAAGGTAATGCCAGCAATTCTGTGAGCAGGCCATCATTTATCTGACCTTGAGCAGATAGCGCGCCGTCCAAATCACAAGAGAGCGCGCCTTGTGAAGCACGATTGGCAGCGTAATCAATCAGCATATTGCCCGGTCCGGTATCAAAGGCAAAGGGATATTGGGTGGCATCACCGGCTAATATATCAGGCGGCAGATAGGTAAGGTTTGCGATGCCGCCGATGTTCTGAGCCACACGTACCCGGTGGGAATGGGTTAATAACAAAGTATCTACATAAGCGACAAGCGGCGCACCCTGTCCCCCCGCAGCCATATCACGAGTACGGAAGTTACTCACCACGGGGACACCGGTTAATTCGGCAATAACGGCCGGTTCCCCCAGTTGTAGCGTGCCGGACTGGGGGCCAACAGGCGTATGCCAAACAGTTTGTCCATGACTGCCGATGAGGTCAAGTTGGTCGGGTCTAAGTGCCGCATCTTCAAGTGCTTTTAACACAGCCTGGCCAAAGGCCCACCCCAAGGCAAAGTTCAACGTACAAAGATGATCCACCGTTCCTGTGTCAGGACGGTAAGCGGCGAAGATCGCATCCCGCAACGTGGATGTATAGGGGACATAAGTATGTTGTACGAGTTTCCAACGCAAAGATGGTGGACGGCCATCGAGATGCACAATGACAACATCTACCCCATCAGTGGATGTACCCGACATCAATCCAGCAACTAGCATGCTATAGCTTGGGCCTCATCCACAGCCTGAACAATTGCCCGGTGGACATCCACCCGCAACTTAGATATGCCCCGATTTTGGCGACCGTTATAAACTTCATTGGTTAAGAGAGCAACCACAAGCTCCCGTTCTGGGTCCATCCATAATGATGTCCCGGTGAAACCGGTATGACCAAAAGCGCGCTGTGTAAACGGGTTACCACTGGCCTCTGGGTCAGGAGGCCACAGAACAAAGCCCAAACCACGTTGTGCTCCTAACCCGTCGGTATGCAGGCGCGTCATATTAGCCACGGTCTCAGGTTTGAGTACCGGCGCGCCGTCATCCAAGAACATCTGTCCAAATGTGGCGGTGTCCTGGGCTGTGGAGAACAACCCGGCATGCCCGGCGATACCACCTAGGCGATAGGCATTCTCATCGTGGACGTGGCCCACCACGCGGTAGCCACGCCAGCGGCAAAATTCGGTAGGTGCGACATTATCCGGCGGAATACTGTCTGTAGGGATATAGCGTGTGTGTGCCAGACCGAGAGGCTCAATAACACGCTCACGCACGGCATTATCCAGGGATAGTCCGGTAAGCGACTCAATAGCCAGGCCAAGTAAAATCAAACCGATATCGCTATACACCATATGCGCGCCAATAGGAGAAGAAAAGAAAGTGTGCAATGCCATCTCCCTGGCTGTGGCTGCGCTCTCTTGCTGGAGCAGTGGCCGCCACGCCGGCAAGCCGGAGGTGTGGGTCAGTAAATGCCAGAAAGTGACACCGTCTGCATTCACATATTCTGTATCACCGGTCGTCACCTGAACCAGCGCACCGGGCTTGAGAGGGTCCTCATAAGGCTGGACAGGACGTTGCCCGCTAAACTCTGGTAAGACAGAACTGACAGCATCTTCAAGCGCGATAGCATCCGCCTCGACCAAGGTCATAAACGTAGTGACGGTGAAGAGTTTACTCACCGAGGCCATATCAAAGAGGGTATCAGGCCGGGTGGATAGTAATTTGGTATCCGGGTCAAGCCAACCTAGAGCTGCGTTAAAGACTTCAGCATCACGATGACGCACAACGAGTTGCGCAGCCGGGGTTACAGTCCCAACAGCAGCATCTAATACAGCGATCACTTTAGTAAAATCCAATATACACATTTCTCATTCCTTTTTCAATGGCAGTATTTACAGCGTCTTGAACAAGATATAGTACTCACGATAAGGTTCAAAGCCATACTTGCCATAAAAATCAACCAGGCTGGTCCAGTCAATCACACACCCACGAATGCCCTCATCCCGGAGATAACGCGCCGCGCCATCAACCACAGCCGCGCCATACCCCTTACCGCGCGCATCACGACCCACACCTAGCGGGCCAAATTGTCCCCAGGGACGGGGCAAGCGATAGGGATAAAATCGCTGCATCGGATAGAGTGAATCCTCAAAGGTCACGTGACAGAAACCAACAGGGGTATCACCCTCCCACAAGAGAAGAAAGTCCGAAATACGCCCTTCCTGACGTTTGTATTCTTGGAACTCGAAGTACCAGCGACCGGGAAACTCACGCCTAAGAAAATCGGCCAAAGCCTGTTCTTCCGCAGGAGATTGTACAGGGCGCAAGATAGCACCGGTAGGCCGGGCGAGATCATCGGGATAGCGGGCTAAGTCACGAGCTACATCCCAATCAGTAGTAGTATGTTCATAACCACGTTGGGTAAAGAATGGTTGACCCGCTTTTAATTCAGCCGGCAAGCCGGGAGTGAAGGGACGCAAACTGCCGCCAAGGCGGGCACGAGTACAGCCAAGCTCCCATAACCACTCTTCCGCCCACTCAAACAAAGCAGTCCCACAGCCACGACGTTGAAAAGCAGGGCTGACGGCGACGGCATCAATCCAGCCGGTGTCGATATCATCCTGCCCGGTGACAGCACTGACCAGGATGAAACCTACCGGCTGTCCTTCAAGCATAACAAATTGCCCTTGTTGCGCGACACCGGGTGTAGGCAATGTGTTGAAAGTGACGAAACTCGCATCAATAGCCAAATCATCCCCACACGCCATATTCCAGATACCGGCGGCTAGGGTGTGATGTTCCAGATTCTGCCGCTCAAAGTCAAGTAACTGCATAGTTTTCTCCTTTGCCTACGTTATCCTAATAAAGATAGCCTTTCGATAGCTACTCCTGTGATTTCATAAATGACTGTAACCCTGCCCCAACAGAATAGAGGCCCGGCAATTCCACAGGTAATTTTCCACGTGGGGCAGCCGTCCCTCTCAGTACGCGGGCTAACGCATCCAAAGACGGCGGGTTGAGGCCATAAGTCGCCAGATAGGTCCTGGCTTCAGGAAAATAGAGCAGGTCATAAGGACTACGCGCTGAAATTAGAATAATGGATGCGCCGTAATCCTCATCCTCTAACAAAGCTTGCACAAAGTCAGCCTGTTTAGGGTTCGCATAGACATCGTTAGTAGCAACGATGATTATACGTCCATCACGTGCCATACTCTTCACCATCTGAACATCCTGGCGGCCGGGGGCATCTTGCAGTTTATAGGCACTGGTAGCCCCCAATGCCCGCGCCAAACCGGAAGCATGGGCACTCTCAACAACCAGTAATGGAGCACCATCCTCTAAGGGCAACAACCCGGCTTCATCGCGTAACAAGGTTATGCCATTGAGGGCTAAATCAGCGGCCATAGATTTATGTTCCGCCGTACCCACATTAGCGGGAACAGCGTTAACATCGACAAGTACAGGCTCCAAGATGCCGTAACGGGCTTTAGTCCATAATATGCGACGCACAGCCTCATCTAAACGTGACTCCGGGATTTTCCCTTCTTGGACCCACTCCATTATCAAATGATGAACGGCTTTATGTAAATCATAGCTGGTGTTAAAGAGCAATATATCCGCCCCAGATTGCAAAGCGATGGCCGCAGCAAGCGGGACATGGCTGGATGGTGTGGGAGACTCTGACATACGGGCTTCCAGGCTCTTGCCCAACGCCTGCATATCCAGGGAATCCGTAATTAGCAAGCCATCATACCCCAATTCATCCCGCAACAGCCCCGTAAGCACTTTAGATGACAAAGTCGCTGCCAACCCAGGGGTAGCATCAATGGCCGGGAATACAACATGGGCGGACATAATACCGGCGACATTGGCTTCGATGGCAGCTTTAAAAGGTACAAATTCCACACTTTCAAGCCGGTCACGGTTGTGGGGGACCACAGGCAAATCATGGTGGGAATCCAGAGCCACATCACCATGCCCCGGAAAGTGCTTGCCAAAAGCTAAGATATTCTGGGATTGTAAACCCGCTATATAAGCAACACCAAAATCAGCAACAAGGTCAGGCTCAGAACTAAAAGAGCGGATCCCAATAACGGGATTCTGGGGATTGTTATTCACATCTAAAACAGGGGCGAAATCGGTGTTAATGCCTACGGCGCGCATTTCCTCCGCCAAGAGCCATGCCGCACGCCGGGCATTTTCCGGGTCACCGGTCGCACCCAAGGTCATACCGCCGGGGATTTCAGTGAAACCGGTTTTTTCGGTAAAACGGGCCACCCGCCCCCCTTCCTGGTCAATAGCCATAAACAAGCCCGGTGACCCACTGTCTAACGCGGTCGTCTGCATAGCATTGGTGAGTTCGGCCACTTGAGTTGGAGAACTTACGTTACGGCCAAAGAAGATGATCCCACCGATATGATATTCGGTTATCATTTGGCGCAGAGCCGGCACCAATCCCGTACCGTAGAAATTGATGAGCATCACCTGACCGACTTTTTCCTCCAGCGTCATTCCAGCCAGCAGTTCCTCAACCTGTCGTTCCAATTCCAATGGATCCGTAGAAGTGGCCGGCACGACTTGAGTAGCAACCGGCTGTATTGGCGATACGGACTTATTATCTGACATAGGTAAACACCTCACAGTTAAAATTATGCTAAGACACAAACCCAGAACTCGGTAAGTTTTTAAAGAGAAAGGCATCAGACACCTACTTGTATGGAGACGAAGATATAAAACATAAAGCAGAAAACGCAAATCATCTGTTACGTTCTCTATTTTAAGCTCTATATGTTGTAATATGCATCATCATAACAAATATAAAGGGCGCAGGACAGAGAAGTGTCTCTGCCCTACGCCACAAGACAAATTAGAAACTAGCGCAGTTCAAAGCTCTCGGCCAGAACCGGCACGTACTCGGCATCGGCCCAATAGTACCAGAAGAGCGGCGGGTACATCATATTGTAGGATGGGGTCCCCACACTCTGGGGGAGA
>JAFGKB010000252.1 GCA_016928755.1 Anaerolineae bacterium
CCTTATAGTACTCTATAAGCCTTATAGTACCTCTATAAACTCTGCCTATTATACCGCAGTGGCGTGATGACGCAATTCTACTTCGTGGCACGGGATATTTATCACTTGTCCTGGTTATTTTTTTTAAGGAAGGTAAGAGCTTTGTTTGTCGCTATCTTCTGCGCCATAAATAAAACTTCCCTTGCTTATGCATTATAAGCAAGGGAAGTCGGTTACGAGTAACAACTAAAGTCGTTACTCCATTACTATAAACTTAAGGAATGAGATTTACCTCGGCACCCACTTCAGCGCATCAAAGCCGATGAGCCGTGACCGGTACGGTTCGTAGGTCAGGTCGGCCAGTGACACATATTCGTAGCCACCACCGTTGAAGTAGTAAGTACCCAGGGATACCCATTGCCCACCATGCGCAGATTGATCCACGATGCGCAAATCGTAGCCGTTAGCATGGTAAACCCAGTAACGGGCCTGGGCCGTCGTCGTGTAACGATCCGGGATGTAGACGTAGACTTCGTACCAGCGGCTCTGTAGGTTGTAGGGAGTCCAGCGTGCCCAGTTATAGTTGGAGTAGACCCGGTCACTGTTGTAAGTCCAGAGTTGTCTCCCGCCGTAGCCTTCATTGACCGTGCGCCATCCCGATGAATTTCCACCGATTGAGAACGCCGTATCGGTATCATCAATGATAACGGTTCCGGTTGGGTCTGTTGTAATTGGAGTTGGGTTTGGCCCGGTTCCACCACCATTCCACGAGAGCTTCGCAACTGCTCCGCCGCCGTTCTCATAATATTCCATCTTCAGCGTTATCTGGCCGCCGGGCAGGTAGATGTCACCGGTATAAGTGCGAGGAGCCTGGTCGTACCAGGCGTCAACCAACAGATGCCCATTGACCCATAGTCGCGTGCCATCATCGGTGCTGACCGTAAAGTGATACATCCCGGCGGACATATTCATCGTGCGGGTCCAGCGCACCGAGAAATGGTCTGCATCAACCTGCCCCGGTGCCGGTGAACCGGTTCCCCAATCAAAGTTGATAGCGGCATCATCGCGCACCAATACCGGGGAGCCGGTGAGAATCTGGTTATTGTAATATTCACCACGCCAGCCTGAACCCGTGCTCCCTTGCCCACTGAGAACCCATTGGAACTGCATCACGGCCAGCCCGCCATTCTCGTAGTATTCCACGACCACCCAATGGTGTCCAGCGCTTAGGTATTTATCGGCAGTATGGGTCTCAACTGCGTGGTCATACCAGCGGTCAATGATCAACTCATTATCGACCCAGACCCGGACCCCGTCATCACTGGTTGCTACGAAACGGTAGGTTCCAGCAGTAACATCAATGTACTTCGCCCAACGTGCCGAGAAGTTATCCGTAGGAACGCTGGAATGCGGGGAACCATAGCCCCAATCGTAATTAATATTCTCTTCTGTCCGGTCCAGTACCGGCGTCCCGGTAAGACTGGTGTTATTCCAGTATTGAACATGCCAGGTTGGATCGGTGTGATAAGGGGTAATTGGCCCCTGTGCCAGCACGGGCGCAACGCTCGTGAGCACCATAATAAGACTTAACAGCAAACTAAATCGCCTAAACATCGTAATCCTCCTTTGGTTAAAATCTGAATCTTTTACTCTAAATTACCATTGCTATTGCTAATAGTGTGTTACAACTTTGGTACCAATCGGTGCCCAATTGAATAACCATTCTGCATTGGGTGTAGGTAAGTTGACACAGCCATGACTCATCGGAGTGCCAAAGTTGTTGTGCCAGTAGGTTCCATGCAGTGCATATCCCCGATAGAAATACATCGTGTAAGGAACGTTAGGCAGGTTGTAGTAACTCGCGCCACTGCCGCCACTCATATTCGTAGCGACATATTTGGCATAGATGCTATAGGTTCCTACGACAGTGGGATAAGCTGCCGTACCACTGGAAAGCAGTGAGTTAAACACCGCCGTCTGGCCCTCGTAGGCCACCAGGCTTTGGGTGCTCAAATTCACGTCGATCCATTTTTCCCCGTTAGTGCCGTGACTTGGAGGCGGCGTTGGCGGGTTTGGGATTGCCGGTGTGCCATTCCCACCCGGTATCGCCAGTCGTTGTCCGGCATAGATGAAGTTACTGGTCAATCCGTTAGTGGCCTTTAGGGCGTTGACCGTTGTCCCATACCTCCGGGCGATACTGAACAGGGTGTCGCCACGTTGGACGATGTAAGTGCTACCGGTACTAGGTGCTGGGGCCACAGTGCCGGTTCCCGGCAGGATAAGCCGTTGGCCCACATAAACCCAGGATTGGGGATAGAGTCCGTTGGCGGCGGCCAGGTCGGTCAGGCTGATTCCCATGCGCAGCGCGATGCTGGTGAGAGTATCCCCACGCTGAACGATGTAGACGTTGCCGGTGCTAGGTGCTGGGGCGACAGTCCCGGTAGGTATAATCAGCCGTTGTCCAATATAGACCCAGGAATACCAGTAGAGGTTGTTCGCGGCTGCTAATTGGCTGGTACTAATGCCATGACGGGTGGCAATTGCTGTCAGAGTGTCGCCCGGTTGCACGATATAGACCGCAGTCGTGCTTGCATAAACCGGGGTAGCCTTAGCCCCCCAATTACAAAGTGTAACTAAGATGAAGATAAATGTTAATATCCTTTTCCACATGGTTATGCCTCCATAAATGAATTGACAACTTACCAAGTTATTCTACAAGGCTGTTGGTCGTTGATATTAAGACGTTAATTACCAGCTAGCAGTTCCAATCTACACTTATATTATCGTTAAGAAAACGTTTCTGGAATGTTACAGCCTGGCAACGGTTGTGTAATCAAGATAAGGAGTTGCATCCAGTCGGTGTTTGGGGTAAGTCAGTAGTCATTGTTAAGGATTAAAACGGAGTGTAAGTTACAGAATTTCGTTTATACACCTGGAAATGGGCGGGCGAAACTGGTATAATACGTTCGATTGAATTAAATATCACTATTCTACTTGCGTATCAAGTAGTCAACAACATAAGGAGCATTTATGTCTACACTATTGGAAGTACGAGATCTCCATGTTGAAGTCGCCGGTGAGGAGATTCTTCATGGTGTTGATCTGACTATTCCAGAAGGAGAAGTACACGCACTCTTTGGACCTAATGGCAGTGGTAAAACCTCATTGATGATGACGATTATGGGGTTTTCCGGGTACGAAATAACCCAAGGTGCGGTCTTGTTTGACGGAAAGGATATTACAGATTTGGACGTTACAGAACGAGCACGGTTAGGCATTGGGGTTGCGCAGCAACGACCGCCTACAATAACCGGTGTTCAACTCCACCAGGTTCTCGACTATGCTGTGGATAATGGTCTTTGTCCCAGGGAACATTTGCAAGAACTATTGGCCCAGGCCCGTCTGGATGATTTCTTGACACGGGATATTAACGGGGGATTGTCTGGTGGTGAGATTCGCCGTTCTGAAATCTTGCAGCTTATGGTTACCCAACCCCGTTTTGCGATGATGGACGAACCCGACTCTGGTGTGGATGTGGAGGCAATGAAATTGGTGGGCCAGATGCTCAATGAGTTATTCTCTCTTGAGACTAGCCATCCCGCTAAGCGACGGACCGGATTAATTATCACCCACACGGGCCAAATTCTGAACTATATACAGGCTGATAAAGGACACGTAATGATGCGTGGTGAATTGGCTTGCTCAGGGAATCCACGCTTGATTTTTGATACAGCCTGCACATCTGGATACGAAATTTGTGTCCAGTGTATCAATGGGGTGGAGGTATAAGCAATGAAAAAGACACGTTCAGCTATAGATAATCAAACTACAAACACAGAAACAGACCTTATTCCCCTAAACCAGGTTGATGAAACAGATGCCGCTGCACTTGCCGAGGTAGGTGTGATAGTGGATGCCCGGCAACGGTCTGGGACTTATATCCAGCGGGACCATAAGCCACTCTGTATTATGGCTCAAAACGAAGGATTGGAACTACTTCCTATCGCTCAGGCGCTAGAGATGTATCCCTGGGTACGTGAGAACTATTATTGGAACTTAGTCTCCCCCAACCAAGATGAAATTACACAGCATTGCGCAGCTCAGAAGGTTCCCCAGGGTTTCTTCATTCGCGTTAAGAAAGGCGTCAAAATAGATAAACCTTGCCAAGCCTCCTTGTATATGGCCCACACTAACATCACCCAGGCCATCCACAATATCATAATCTTGGAAGAGGGCGCCGAGCTGCACTTGATTACCGGGTGTGTTTCCCAACACCAGGTACATACAGGGCTGCACTACGCCGTCAGTGAGCACTACATCGGTAAGCATGCTACCTTAACCAGTACAATGATACATAGTTGGGGACCCGAGGTTATCGTGCGGCCCCATGCCGGTACCAGCGTAGAGGAAGGTGGGACATTTGTCAACAATTACGTTTCCCTGCGTCCTGCGGGGGATATTCTCTCCCGTCCCACGACCTGGTTAAACGGTAAAGGTGCATCCGCGAAGTATTTCACCGTTATCCTAGGCTCTAAAGGTTCTGAGATTACCACCGGGGGAGATGTCTATCTTAATGCCGAGGGAACCAGTGCGGAAATCGCCCATCGTGGCGTATGTACCGGTGGGCATTTAAACCAGGAAGGGTTGCTCATTGGCAATGCCCCGTGCCGTGCTCATGTCGATTGCGCCGGTATGTTGGTCGATCCAGGGGTTGATGGCTACATAGAATCTATACCGGGCCTCAGAGCCACACATCCCGATGCCAGAATGAGCCACGAGGCCAGTATTGGGAAAATTGCTCCAGAGGAAGTGGAGTATCTCCAATCGCGAGGTATTGAGGAGCGGGAAGCTATCTCAATGATTATCCGTGGCTTCCTAGATGCCGATATTGAAGGCTTAGGGCCGGAATTGGATGCCCGGATCGCGGAAATTGCCGAGTTAGCCGGGCACGGTGAGTAACAGCTTAAGGGTGTTAGACAAATATTGCACTTGCAATTATAATTATTTAAATACACTATAGTTACTGACCACGGGGTAACATTTTTATTTCCCCAGAAATCATTCAGGAGGTCATAGTATGGAATACATTGTTGAAAAGCTTAAGCATTGCGATCTTTTAAGTATAAGTGGCCGTATTGATAGCCAATCTGCGCCGGAACTTTCTGAGGCTCTGGATAAGATTATGGAAAGTGGCCAACATAAGATTGTACTCGATATGAGCGAAATTGAGTTTATTTCCAGTGCCGGACTGCGGATACTCATCAATGCACAAAAGAAATGCAAGCAACAGCTCGTCGCTGGCGAATTGGTCTTAGCTGCTGTTCCAGAGCGCGTCCATGAGGCATTGGATATGGCCGGTTTTCTTCCTCTTTTCACTATTGAGGATGAACTTACCCATGCAGTGGGTAATATTTAAGCTTGTAACAGTTTCAAGCTAAAATATTTGGAATAAAAAATCTATACAATGCCCATACCCGCCAGGGTCTGGGCATTGTACGATATAGTTGGTTATGTCTTTTAAGAAAGTGGTTGTTTTCCCTGCTAAACTTGAGAATCTGGCGGCCATTGATGCCCTGATCAAGTCAACGGCTGAATTAGCCGGACTTGATGCCCGGTCTATCTATGCTATCCGTGTTGCAACCGAGGAAGCTTGCTCAAATATCATCCGTCATGCTTACCAAGGTATTGAAGATGGCACTATTGAGTGCGGCTGTTATAGTAATATGGATAGTTTTACCCTGGTATTTCGCGATTCCGGCCATGTCTTCGACCTTACCGGTGTGCCGTCTCCTGATTTAGACTCTTGCCTTGAAGACCGGAAGGCCGGGGGCTTAGGCGTTTATTTTATCAAACAACTTATGGATGAAGTATCCTTTGAGCATATCCCCGGAACCGGAAATGTGTTGACCTTAGTTAAATATCTAACTCCGGATTCAGAAAAATCATCTACCTAGGTTTTACACAGAATGCGGATGTTATGTTAAAAAGTAAGTTACACAGATGAAGAGCCGGTTTTGGAGCATCGTTGAAAAACTAATACCTAATTGGGAGCGTATGGGTTCCACAAAGCGCAAGGCACAAATCCAAAATATAATGGCCTTTCTGCTTGCTTTCCCCTTGGGCTTATGGGGGGTGATATGGCTGATAACAATCACTGACCTTACGCTATTATTATCAAGGGGGCCACTATTCCTGCTGCTGCTCATTGTCCTGGTGGTCTTCTTCAAACAACAAGACTTTTTTATCTTCCTCAAGATAAGGTCCGAAAGCTTCTCCCGGTTTGGCGGTTCCCTGGAATCCATTATCACCTGGTCGGCAGTTTTATTATTTGGGCCTACCGCAATATGGCTCGGATTGTTATGGGAACTACTAGCCCTTGCCCGTAATTGGTTCACACGCCGTCAGCAGGCACGTTTTAGCCAAAATTTTAAAAACGTGTGGTGGGAGCGCGCCCGAAACCTATCACTCTCTATAAGCACCCGGACATTTGCCGGCCTTGTTGCGCTCAGCATTTACCGGCGTTGGGGTGGACGTTTCCCCTTAATAGGCTTGAACACCACAACCGCCGGGTTGGCCTTCTATGCCACAGTAATCCGGCTACTGCTCAGTGGACTATTGTGGGGGCCGTTTTTCCTACTGCCCTGTTGTACCAAGGAATTCCCTTTCAGAGATTCTTTAAAAGAGTATGGGAAATTCATGTTTGTTTCATTGGGGTGGGCAGTGCTGGTTGATCCCTTCGGCATCTTGGCCGCGGGTATTTATAGCCAAATGGGATTAGGTGCTTATATATTCTTTGTTGCCGGACTCTTGCTGACAAGTTCATTGGCCCGGCTCTGGAGCCATGCCGCACGGCAAAGCTATGTACGGTCTCAAGAGCTAGAGCGACTTGATAAACTAGGCTGTGAATTGCTTAACGCGCCACCTAATGGCTCAACCTTAAGCACAATTCTTCAAAAGCATATTCCCAATATGTTCCCCGGCACTTCTGTCGAGATGCGGGTCTTCCCGGATCAGTTTACTCTCAACTCCGGAGACATCGCCGGCCTGGTTTCTGAGGCAGCCTGGGAATGGCTAAAGACTGAGACCACCGCCCGTTATTTCAAACCGGGCGCAAATTTACCTTGGGGTGGAACCTGGAACGGCCCGGCCTTTATTATGGCACCGATTGTAGAACCTGAATTTGCAAAAGTCATCGCGGGGTTGTGTTTTGTGCAAACTGAGTTTGATATTCATGAACCTTTTGAGAATTCTTTACCCGCGACCCAGGCTTTGGCGTCTCGATTAGCCTCGGCATTGCAAAGTGTCAGAGTCTACCACCAAACACTTGAGCACCAGCGCGTCACCCACGAATTAGTCTTGGCCGGTAAGATTCAATCCAGTTTCTTGCCCTCGGTACTGCCTGAAGTTCCTGGGTGGGAGTTAACAGCAATTCTCCAACCGGCCCTCCAGACCTCCGGGGACTTCTACGATTTTATCTCCCTTTCCGATGGGAACCTCGGTATTCTCATTGCAGATGTCGCCGATAAGGGGACCGGTGCCGCGCTATACATGGCGTTGAGCCGTACCCTGCTGCGCACTTACGCTTTGGAATATGAGACTGAGCCGGAGGTGGTACTAAGCGCGGCAAATTGCCGCATCCTTGCCGATACTCAGGCCGATCTATTTGTGACGGTATTCTACGGTATCTTGGACCTCGAGACCGGTCAATTTACTTATGCCAACGCCGGCCATAATCCACCTTACGTCTTTAATACGCTGAGTGGCGGTGTTCCGCAGCCTTTAGATCGTACCGGCTTGCCTTTAGGGATTTTCGCGGGTAAAACTTGGGAACGACAACAAGTGTTTTTAGAACCAGGTGACGTTCTCCTCTTATATACTGATGGTATTCCTGATGCGGAGAATGCCCAACATGCATATTTTGGCCTTGACCATATGCTAGAGGTAGTAGAAGCGAATCTAACACACCCGGCCAAGGAGATCCAAAGTATACTTATCTCAGAGGTCGAAGATTTTGTGGGTGCGGCCCCACAAGCTGATGATGTAACCCTGATCGTAGTAACCCGGGATCAGACCGGGGTTACGGGGAACATAGAACTCCCCGCCAGTATAAGTTGTGCACAGACATGAATTATTTATGGTTGATACTTGGCAGACTATCGCGAAAAAATTCTTACCTGACTTAGAGTCACTCGGTGAGCCACGGCGGGTAAGCAAGACGGCGGATGTTATCGGCGTCTTATATGGCATACCGTTTACACTGCTCGCCCTGGCATGGCTCATCAGGGTAACCCAACTGCGCCCATTGCTCACAGCCTGGCCGGTTCTGTTACTCAGCTTCATCCTGCTGGTTCTATTGCGCCGGTTAGAGTTTTTTGTCATGGTCGAGTTGACCCCCGGTCGTTTTGCCGATTTCAGCGGTTCCCTGGATGGCATTATCGCCTGGGCGGCTGTTTTGATATTTGGGCCGGCGGCCTTGTGGTTACACATCATCTGCAATTGCTTGAACCTGGTTATCGAATGGCAGCAAGACCTATCTGGAGAGCGACGCTATGCCCTGATGCGAAACTTTTTATTCACACTTTCGGGGACGGTATTATCTACCCTAGTGATCCTAACCCTCTACCGACAGTGGGGCGGCAGTATCCCGCTTCCCGGTTTGGAATGGCACGTAGTCCGTCTGGGGCTTTATGTGACCCTGGTGCGATTCTGCCTCTCATTGCTGGTGTGGCTCCCTTACTTCGCCTACCTGGGACGCTCTAAAACCGTCACGGCTACCAAGAGTTCCCGCCAGACCTTTATAAAATTTGTAGGACTCAGCATGAGTTGGCCGCTCCTATCAGACCCCTTTGCCATTTTCGCAGCAGGGCTATATACCCAGATTGGCATCGAGGGTTATCTATTCTTCGCCGTTGCAGTATTGTTATCTAGCTTACTGGCCCGGCAACTCAGCCGCGTCGGAGTGCGCAGCCAGTCACGCTCGCGAGAGATGGCCAATCTGGAACAGTTAGGACGGGCAATTATCAGTGCCCCCCCGGATATTTTCTCTTTACAGCAAGTACTCCAAACCCATATCCCGACGATGTTTATGGGAAGTACAATCGAAATCCGGTTATTCCCAGACCAGACACTCTTACACTATCCCAAAGATTACGCACCGGCCTCGCCGGCGTTGTGGGAGTGGTTGGCCGGCATTAACGATGTCGAAGTTTTCTTGCCCGAAGATGTCTTGCCTTGGGATATGGATGCTCCATTTAACGGCGCTACGCTTATTGTCTCACCTATCCTGGATGCTGAAACCGGAGCAACGATTGGTGGGATTTGTCTAACGAGTTATGCGCAGCACCGAAATCCAGACTTAATCAAGGACTCTGTGCCTTCTGTAAAATCTTTGGCGGCCCAGATAACCTCAGCACTCTACAGTGCCCGCGTTCACGAGCAAATCCTGGAGCACCAGCGGGTGTCCCAGGAACTATCAATGGCCGGGCGAATTCAATTCAGTTTCTTACCTCATAATATTTCCGATATTTCAGGGTGGCAATTGGCCGCTAAACTCTACCCCGCTTATGA
>JAFGKB010000253.1 GCA_016928755.1 Anaerolineae bacterium
CCTCGCCGCACCGATGTCGAGGTGGCTCTTTTTGCCCTGGCCTGGACGCCTTATTGGCGGGTCCAATATGAAAAAGATGCCGGGGTGGAAACTGCACTGGTTGGGGCGTTCTGAGGCGTGAGGGTTTTTGCGATAACGTTTTGAGTAGTTTTTCATCGGCCTCATTGTTAATCCGTAAGCTTGCGCCATACTAAACGGTCAAAGCCGAGAGCCACAACGGCATAAGTATGGAGGTTTAACTGCTCCCCATAAACATCTTGGAGTATAGCCTGGTAACGCTCTGCTTGGTGCATAGCTTCAGCCAACGCCGTTGCTATCAGGGGCAACGCGGCCAACTCAGTACGTGTCTTTGCTTTTACTGCGGCATTACTCATCCCCAAGTCACTTAAGGAAACATACTTAAACTCCAACAGTATGTCTTGTAGTGCGTACTTGCGCATATCGGGCCGGGCGATCAGTGTCATATCAGCGTAACTGCGGTCTAATGCGGGTTCGGAGTCCGTAATGTAAAACATATCGTCAAAGAGCAAAGTGAGAAATGCCATCTTCACCGTTAACTCGTTAGCCCAACGGTAATCCCGATTATCAAGAACACGGAAATAATGGGTCTCAATAAATTCACACAGAGGTTCTAGGTCACCAGTTTGGTACAGTTCCCGGGCTGCCTCCGCGGCTGTTGTGCGGTCGCTGAACTCGGGTAATAAGTGCTCGCGCAGTTGTTCTACATATAGCTTACGCGCTACGAGGTTCGGGATACGGAAGACCAATTCCCCAAATTTGTTGATTTGGTCAAGGGTCAGCACCCCGAAGTAATAGAGCAAGGATACCATAAACTGCATATCTTTTACCTGGGTTAACATATCCTCTACCCCAAAACTCCGCGCTAACCGGGTCAAGGTCGGTGGGTCTTGAGGATTCAATGTAGCCGCGATGACCTTTGCTCCGTGGGTCAATCCGGCTATATAGGCGATCTTCCCCCGGTCCATCGCCAAGTTGTTATCCAATAGCTCTCGTGGCGGTTGTTTCTTGTCAGAGAGATATTGCAAAAAGTACAATGCTAACGTAGGATTGTAACACACCGTGCCCACATCCTCGCCAAACGCATAGCCATTGTAAAACGCACGCATAGTTTGTAATGCTGTATCGGCCATCCCGGTTGGCAATCCTCGTTCTCTGGAAATTTGGGCCAACAGTGTATGAATTTCAATTTCTGTGAACCCGCATAAGGTATCCAAATCTTGTTCCAAGGTAATATTCCGCGCTACATTATAGCCGCTGCTCAAGTCGCTGAGGACAACTGGAGCCACGCCGGTCGTGAAGGCCCGTTCCAATCCCATCCCGCCGCCTGCCGCCTTGACAGCCTTAAAAATAGTTTTGAGCAATCCCTCTCCGTATAATAGCGCTTTGTAGCGCTCACTCCCGGCTGAGATACCACTCATCAGTATCTCATTGGCAAAGTTATCGTATTCATCTATCAATAGATAAAGTTTATATGGGGTACGCACCAGAGATGTCAACAACGATTGGAATGAGCGCACCGAATCATTAGGGTACAGCGTAATTGGAGCTGATAACAAGTCATGATAGCGCACTGCAAAATTCTCAATACAGCCATTGATGTGATTATGCAAGGTTTTTCCAATCTCCTCAATACCGCCCTGCGCGCTAACCAGCGAAAAGTCCCAGCGCAAAATGAAATAGCGGTTATGATTCGGTGTTGGGTTATGCCCAATGGCTAGATCACCAAACAATTGTGTGAACTCAGCAGCCTTGGCTACATCGTAATAGTTTTCCAGCGTGGAAAGCCACAGACTCTTGCCGAATCGTCGAGGACGCAGGTATATCAGTTGTTTGCCTGCTGCCTCCACTATTGGAATATATTCTGTGCGGTCAATGTAGATATATCCTTCAGTACGGAGGGTGTAGAAATCACTAATGCCATAAGGGAATTTCAACATAGCATTACCTCCTGCTATTTATGTCACACTTATCCTGATTTTACTCACAAGCAAACAATACACAAGATCAAATCCACACCTTTGCACCTCATATATTGACACTCCCTAAACCTCATGCTATACTGAGCTTAACTGGTAAGACCACTTACCAGTTAAGCTCAGTAATTAAATGTAACTATGTGCAACGCACTTAAGAAAGTGCAATGCACAATTTAAAAAGGAGTATTTAAGATGACTAACTGGTCCGCGCCACAACGTCCTGCCGCCTATGCCGAGCAAGCACTGATTGAGGCTATTCTTGATGGTTCTTATACCTCTGGCAGTACTTTGCCCGGTGAGCGTGACTTGGCGGCACAACTGGGCGTGACACGCCCGACTTTACGCGAAGCGTTGCAACGTATGGAGCGGGATGGTTGGGTGACTATTCAACAGGGTAAACCCACGACGGTCCGTGACATTTGGACCGAAGGGGGGCTTAACATACTCAGTTCCCTGGTTCATTCTGAAAACCAACCGCCCTTTAACCTTGTTCCCCGGCTTCTCGAAGTCCGGTTGGTTATGGCTCCTGCTTATGCCCGGGCAGCGGTGGTATGTGGGGCGCGGAAATCACTGGAAGAGTTTCTGTCCAACTATGTGAATTTGGAAGACTCACCGGAAGCTTACACAACTTTTGACTGGAATTTACATCATAAGCTGACCGTCGAATCCTCCAATCCCATCTATACCTTGATTCTCAATGGTTTTGAGAAACTCTATATGCAGATGGGCCAAATCTATTTTGAACGTCCAAAAGCACGGTCTTTTTCCAGAGAATTTTATACGCAGCTATTGGAAGTCATAAAAGCCGGTGATGCTGACGCTGCCGAAACCATAACCCGGCGTGTAATGGCGGAAAGTCTGTGTCTTTGGCAACAGGCAATAAACGAACCAGAGTCGGAAACCCGCATTATTCGGGATGCTTCCTAAACTATCCAGGAAGCGAAGAAGCATCCTGGAGTGTAAATAATTTCTCGCATCGTCATAAAATGATTTTGGAGGGTATTTAATGAAACGCTGGCAAGGTTGGGGGGATGACGCCTTTTTATATCCACTTCCACAATCGGCAATAGAGTATCTTAATGATGTGGTGGGGCCGGGGATGCCGCTGCGTAATGTAACCCTGGATGAGATGACGGCCTCTGTGCCGGCATCCAGATTACCCGAACACCCACTGGTCAACACAGACCCAGAGGAACGTCTCCGCCATTGTCGGGGGCAGAGCTTTCCCGATTGGGTGGCTATGTATAGCGGTGAGATTGAAGCTTATCCTGATGGCGTCGCCTACCCTACTACGACGGAAGAAGTACGCGCCTTAATAGCTTATGCGCAGCAGTGTGGAGCGCAGCTTATCCCCTATGGTGGGGGCACGAGTGTTGTCGGGCATATCAACCCCTTGCCGGGAGATGCTCCGGTGCTCACTATAGATATGGGCCGTATGAACCGCCTGGTAAAGTTTGAAGAGGAAAGCAACCTGGCCACATTTGGCGCGGGAGTCAGTGGCCCTGACCTCGAAGCGCAACTACGTGCTCGTGGCCGGACATTGGGCCATTACCCGCAGTCCTTTGAGTATTCCACCCTGGGCGGTTGGATTGCGACCCGTTCCAGCGGCCAACAGTCATTGGCCTACGGACGCATTGAGAACATGTTTGCCGGCGGGCTTATTGAGACGCCAGCCGGTACCTTAGAAATCCCCGCCCACATCCCTGCCTCGGCGGCCGGGCCAGATTTGCGAGAGTTGATTCTTGGCTCGGAGGGTCGCTTGGGTATTATTACGGAAGCGACGGTCCGCGCATTACCATTACCGGAATATAAAGAGTACCACGCGGTTTTCTTCCCTGATTTTGAGTTGGGGCGGGCTGCGGCACGCGCAGTTATGCAAGCCAAAATCCCACTTTCTATGATGCGGTTGAGCACTGCGATGGAGACCGAGACGACCTTGGCGATGGCCGGACATCCTATTTTGTTGGGCGGACTTGAGCAATACCTGGCGGCCCGTGGCGCTGCCGATGGAAAATGTATGCTTATCTTCAGCACTGCCGGACGTGAGGCCGTAGTGCGCATCGGGAGCAAAGAGGCATTGGGTATTACCGGCCAGTACAAGGGGGTCTATGGGACCCAAGTCTTTGCTAAACAGTGGCATAAGAACCGGTTTAAGTCTCCTTATTTACGGAATGCCCTTTGGGATGCCGGGTATGCTATTGACACTTTGGAAACGGCCATTGACTGGGACCATATTCCTGGTTTGGTGGCGGATATTGAAACTGCATTACGAACTACCTTATTGAGTATTGATGAATTCGTCCATGTCTTCACCCATTTATCACGGCTTTATCCTCACGGTTCCAGCATCTATGTCCAGTATCTCTTCCGTTGCGCCGAGACCCCCGGTGAGACCCTCGCGCGCTGGCGTCTGCTTAAGGCCGCAGCCAGCAAGGTGATTGTAGAACATGGGGCGACGATTAGCCACCAACATGGGGTGGGCGTGGACCATCTACCCTACCTGGCCGCGGAAAAGGGAGACCTCGGCATGCAGGTATTGGAGAATGTCACGAAGCTGTTTGACCCTGACCGGATCATGAATCCAGGCAAGTTAATCG
>JAFGKB010000254.1 GCA_016928755.1 Anaerolineae bacterium
GATGCGTGAGGCGTGAGGATGTGATGCGTGATACGTGATACGTGATACGTGATACGTGATACGTGATACGTGATACGTGAAGACCGGCGACTGAAGTCGCGTCTGATGGGCTAAAGCCGGGCGACCGCCTGCGCGGTCGCGGACTCAGGCGTCTTGCATCCCCGAAGGGGGATGCCCGGCTTTAGTCCCCTAGCCGCGATTTCAATCGCCAGGTTTATGTGATTTTGTTTGAGTTTGAGCGGATCCAAAGGGTTGGGTCTGTCTTACCTGGCTGGCCAATCCGTGGCATCCCATAATCTGTGACCATCCGTGATTCTGACTAATCCTGTAAATCTTGTAAATCCTGTCCAAAATTCCTAAAATCTATCCCAATCCATTCCATCTATCAAATCCGTGTTCAAATAGTAAATAAAAAGCGCGGTGCACCATTTGGGTACACCGCGCTTTATCCTTAACTTAGTACTGCAATCTGGCTTACGCTTCCTGGGGAGTCTTAATCTCGTACTCCGGGGTCTCGGAGCGGTAGGCCCGCAGTTTCTCCATATGCTCTTGCATTGTGCCGTAAACGGCAGCGGTCTTCTCGGCCTGTTCACCGGCCAAAGCTTCCCACAGCAATGCTGAAAGCAGCATGGTAATAGCGAAGCTCGGAATGCCGGAGGGGCTTTCAATAGGCGTAATAATCGTCATATCGGCCTCACGGGCTGGCAGGACAACGCCAGAATCGGTCATACATACGGTCTTGACCCCCTTCTCCTTGGCCAGACGGACGGCATAGCCGGTGTCAACTGCCGGTTGTGCGATAACCAGAGCTAACAGGGCCTCGCCCTCTTTCATCTGCAATACGGTGCTGGCTGCATCTACCATCCCAGGGCGGAATGCTGTGGCAGGAATACCCACGGTGTTCAGACTCTTGGCTATTAAATTGGCCAGGTCGTAAGATGAGTATTCGCCTATCACCCATATATGGGAGGCTTCACGCAGAATCTTGATGGCATCGGCCATATTTTTCAAGTCCGTGCTTACGAAGTGGGTTAGGTTCTGCCGGGTGCTCTCCACCAAAGCCAACAACAGTTCCTCTTCGGTTTCGGCTTCGGCACCTTTGCGGTAGGTGGCGGTTACCTGGTCGCGGACGTAGTGCTTAATCTCGCGGGATAGCTCCCGGTAGCCGGAATAATTCAGCTCCTGGGCAAAGCGGACTACAGTGGCGGGGTCCACACCTACGCGGCGGGATAGCTCTGTAGCGGTAAGGAATGCCGCATCCAGTGTCTGGTTCATCAGGAAATCCGCTAATTTGCGGAATCCTGGAGTCAGGCGGTCGTAATTTTCTCGTATACGTTCCTGAAACATAATTTTGCTCCTTTTTTTCTAAGGGTGTGCTTTCTCTCTAAATGAGTGTTCACCCCATTATTAAATTAATTGGTCTGTCTCAATCCGTTACTGGGTAGCTTCTTCGGAAGCCTGGGAAGCCAAAATCTCGTATTCAGGTGTCTCAAGCCGGTATTCCCGGTACTTCTCAAGATTTTCCTGGATTCCGTTTATCTGGGCTTCTGTTGCTTCGGTACGTTCCTTGGCGATGGTTTCCCATATGAGGGACAATACCTGCACAAAGGCATTATAGCTGGCTACGCTGGCCGGTGTCTTAGTCGGGATGTTGATGGTTAATGCGGCCTCACGAGAGGCGAGGGTGACACCTGAACCTGTAATACAAAGCGTTTGCACGCCTTTGTCTTTACCCATACGCATAGTGTAACCGGTGTCTACACTGGGGCCTGTACTATCCAAGGCCAACAATACATCGGTCTCTTGCATCTGGGGTATGTAGCTGGCGGCTTCGCTCATACTGGGGTAGAAGGCGGCTGCCGCAATCCCTAATTTCTTGAACTGCTTGGCCATAAATTCGGCGATATCATAGTCGGCATATTCGCCGATAATCCAGATTTTGGTGGCTTCTTTTAGGGTATCCACAGCTTGTGCTACATGGCCTAGATCGGTGGTTACAAAGTTTTGCATATTCTGCTGGGCATTATCTACCAGTGCTGATAGTAGTTCCTGGGTAGTGCCAGCTTCGGTTGCTTTGCGGTAGTTAGCGGTGACTTGATCACGGACATAAGACTTAATCTCACGTGATAATTCGCGATAGCCAGAGTATCCTAACTCCTGCGCAAAACGGACCACAGTAGCCGGATCGACACCCACTTGTCGTGAAAGTTCTGTTGCGGTAAGGAACGCAGAGTCCAGGGTCCTACTAACTAAATAATCCGCCAGTTTGCGGAACCCAGGTGTCAGGCGTTCATAATTCTCTCGAATTCGTTCCTGAAACATAATGCTCCTTTCTATTTTAGTAATGTGGCAATGCGTATTGTTATGTTATTCCACATTTTTTGCATAGCAAGATTATAGCATGTATAAAACAGAATGTCAACCATGTCCTTATAGCTTTGGGATAAAGAATTGCTGCGCTTATTCTAGGTTGCGTTAGTACGCTTTCCTTTTAGAATAATTAAAGGTTTATGCCTTTTAACTTAGTTGAGTTTTAGCTTTTTAGAGGGAGGAAAAAGTAATGTATAAATGGGGATATTTTTTAATAGGATTTTTGTTTTTATTAACGTTATCTTCTTGCCGTCAAATTAATGTATCGTCACAGTTGGACGGCACAACTCCTACCCCGGTGGTTTTCTCCCAGTGGGCGACGGTGGCAGAGGCCAGCTCTGAATTCGGCTTCCCTGATTGGGCTGCCAGCCGGGCCACCGGTGCGCCGGAGATTGATGCCTGTGTGGATGATTCGCGGGCCTGGGCCTCTGCTCGTGGTAATGGTGTGGAGTGGTTGGAGCTATCTTATGCCCGGCCTATCTATGCCACACAAGTGAAAATCTACCAGACCTTGGGCCGGGGGGCTGTTTCCAGGGTCTTATTGGTGGATCGGGAGGGTACGGCACAAATGGTGTGGGAGGGTACGGATAACCGTGAACCTTGTCCGGGTGTCTTGGAAGTCGCGTTTCCTAAAACCTCTTATAAGGTGGTGGGGGTGCGGGTGGAACTGGATGAGTCCCGCACCGGCTTCTGGAATGAAATAGATGCTGTGGAACTCATCGGCGTTCC
>JAFGKB010000255.1 GCA_016928755.1 Anaerolineae bacterium
GTGCAACGCACTTAAGAAAGTGCAATGCACCGGGTTTTCATTTTAATGACTCCGCAGGATAAGGGGTAGCTCAACTGCATAATCCACCTTCAAGAAACGCACAGCGTCGGCACTGGTGCTGGTACCATCCCCAACCTCGCGGGTTACCAGGACGTAGCCATCTGTACCGGCACTGAACCGGTAGATGCCCAATAAAGTCCATTGGCCGGCATTTTGTCGCTGGTTCACCCTGACAACGTCTGAACCTTGGGTATACACAATCGTATAAGGTGCATTTTGTGCCCGTGTAGGATAAGAAACCCACCACCCATAGACCAAGTAAATACCCGGCTCAGATAGATTCGGACGCCATATCGCCGTCGCGCCATCGTCCTCATTGGCCACCACAGAGCTGCCGGCATATTCACCACTGGCATCGGACTCATACCACTGTCCCGTGGTTGAGAAACCGGAGTCCAAGAGATTATCAATGATATACTCACCGGGCATAAGAGGGCGCAATACATTAATTAAAACGCTATCGGAACCACGGCGGCCCGTATTATCTGTAACCGTGAGTTTCACTTCATACTCACCGGCTTGTGTAAACTGGTGAGTCGCCGTGATACCCGATCCAACCGTGCCATCATCAAATCCCCACCCGTAATGTACAATTTGACCATCCACGTCGGTGGATTCCGAACCGACAAAAGTCACGGCCAATGGCGCACGGCCCACAGTTGGCTCGGCCATTGCCACGGCCTGGGGTGGCTCTTGGACCATACGGAACAGCACAGCATCCGCACTGGTGGAGCCATCATCAGAAGACTCCAAAACAACAGAGCCTCCCGTTCCCGCATCAAAAGCGAACTTACCCAGGTATACCCACTTGGCATCCTGGTCACCGGTCTGGTCCATTATGAAATTCTGCGATCCCCCGGAATAGTTAACCGTATAATGCGCCTCAGAAGTACGGCCCTCGGTCTTCGTCCACCGGACAAAAACCTCGTAATTACCGGCGTTCTCCAAATCAGGTGTCCAGGTTGCGGTTAAGCCCTCGGTATCAGCATATAAACTGCCGGTCAGCCCCCATGAGCCTTCTCCGCTAGATTCAGGCCACGTCCCGGTTGTGGTGAACCCAGCCCGCCCATTATCAACGATAACGTTATAACTGCCACCCGGCGTCCAATCATAGTTCACCTCAAGGCTATAGAGAATGGCATCAATCAAATCATCCAACAGACGGGTGGCCAAGAGCGTGTCAAGCTGGTAATATGGACCATCAGGATTAAATTCGGTATCGGTCTCACGCAAAGAAATCCCCCCCTCACGGGTGTAGTTGATCTCAATCTGGAAACCGTCCAACCCATTGACCCAGTTTGAATGGTGGCCGGAAGTGTTCGTCCCATGATACGTAATCGTAGAGTAGCCATTAAGCACAGCCGTTACCCAATTGTCAGTTTCATAACCACTGACCCAGGCCGGTAGGACGTGCCACGCATCATCACCGCTCCGGGCTAAATCCTTGGAGTTAATTGTCGCCACCACCGGCCACACGGCATCAGCAGACGGCCAATCTTGGGCGTGGAACAGTTGGTAAGGAATACTATCTACACCACGTAATGCGGCCTCTCCCTTACGGTCATAAAGTGCCTTCATCGTATTACTGGAATAGCCCAGGGAAGCATCCGAAACCGCAGAGGAGATAAAGCCAATCTCAGCTATCCGGTCCCAAGGACGGGGTCCTAGCGATGTCTCAAGATGTCCGGTGTGGGCATTGATCAAAATGCCCCTATCGTCACCATAAAGCGTTTCAAGATCGGCAATCAATGCATCCACCTGGTTATGAAAGCCAAAATAAGCGCGCTTGGCCTCTTCATTACTCGCATAATAAGCCTGGGTGTGCTCAACCGGGCGATTGGTATTCACGTAATTGCGCTTTCCCTGTTGGTAAACATAGTACGGCAGATGTCCGGTACGCTCATAGATACGCACCGTCAAAATACGCAAGAAGTAGTTTTGCAACAGGGGGTCACTGGGAAAATCGGTATTGGGGTTATCGCCACAGGCGTTCTTATGTTCGCCCAGCGTCTTCCAGCCCCCATGCCCCACAGCAAACAACAAAGGCATATCGCCTATAAAGGACTCCACATATTCCTGCCCCTCAAAATCCCCAGTCCCGCCCTGGGCATAAAGTGGAGCAGTCCACGTGAACACGCAAAATACCACAAATAAAAGGGCCAATAACAACTTTTTAATTGCCATCCCAGCAACTTTACTACAACCGAAATCCGTCATTTCTCCCCCTTCCTAAGCAACCACGGAACGCGGGCGTCTCGCCCGCATAGCAAGCACCCTTCCTCTACACCATGCAGACAAGATGTCTGCGCGCCTCTACACTCCTATCTTCCGCCCATAATCGAAGAGATTACCCGCCTGGTAAATATCCATCTGTACCTGTGAAAAAGGCTTCGCCATCACCACCAGCTTACCGTCTAAACACACCTCGCCGCTCTGGAAGTCAACGGTGATAATATCACCAGACTTAAACAAACCAGCAGCCTTAAGTGTCAATTCCGGCACTGTTAAGATGGGTAACCCGCTGTTAATAGCATTGCGCTTATAGATAGCACCGAAACTCTCCGCCACAAGTGCCTCAATCCCCAAGGCATGGAAGCAGTCCACCGCCTGCTGGCGTGAAGACCCGGCCCCGAAGTTCTCACCCGCCATCACGATATCCCCCGGCTGCGCCCGCTGTGCAAAATCCTCCCAGCCCTCAAGGTTATCCAGCGCATACTGCCCCATCTGGTCCACGTCCGTGATATGTAGATAGCGGTTATGGAAAATCATATCCGTATCTATGTTATTGTACAACTGCCCCGCAGCGTCATTTAAAATCCATAAACGGCCTGTAACCTGTATATTACGCATCATCCACCTCACCCTTCCGGCACCGTAACCACACCCTTAAGCGCGGACCATGCCGCAGTCACCGGGCTGGCAAGATAGGTATCGCCAAGGCCCTGTTTGCCGGGAAAATTGCGATTGCTGGTGCTGATATTGACCTGGCCTTTGCCCGTCATCCCCAGATGACCCGAAGCACACCCCCCACAGCCAGGATTACTGATAATAAAACCGGCATCGAAGAGGTCTTGCAAGACCCCGCTCGCCAACATCTGCGCGTAAATCCGGCGGGTCGCGGGAACCACCGACGCCATTACACCGGAAGCAATATGCTTACCGCGCACTACATCCGCCACCGCTGCAAAGTCCTCAAAGCGGCCATTAGTACATGAGCCGAGGAAGACACTGTCAATCCGCAATCCGGCAATCTCACGCACCGGCTTGACGTTAGCAGGACTGGGAGGACAGGCAATTAAGGGTTCCAGGTTTGTGATATCCACCTCAACCGTCTCAACGTAAGCAGCATCTGGGTCCGCATAGACCCCCACAACTTGTGAGGCATCAAGGCCAGAATCGAGCAGCCGCTCACGGGCATAGGACAGTATCTCCTCTGACGGGGGAATAAAGCCGATAATGCCTCCCATCTCGGTAACCTGGCTGGCTAACGTAATGCGCCCGGCCATATCCAATGCCTCAATCGGTGGTCCGTAGAACTCAACGGAACGTCCTAACGCACCGTTGGAGCCTAAGCGCTTTAGAATAGCCAGTGTCAAATCACGGGCTGTACATGGGGCTTGCAAAGTCCCGTGCACCACAACCTTCATCGTAGGAGGAACCTCAAACCAGGTCTTACCGGTCTTAAATCCAAAGGCGATATCCTGATCCCCCATCCCCTGGCCAAAAGCACCGATGGCCCCCATAATATTAAGGTGGCTATCGGTGCCCACAAATGTGGAACCGGGATAAACTAAGCCCTCCTCAATGGCAACATGGGAACCAATACCGGCATTCACATCATAAACTCTTACACCCTGCTCCTGCGCCCAGATACGGCAAATCTGCTGGTTATTGGCATACGGGATATTGCTAGGAGGCACAACCAGGTCGAAGGTAAAGCAGGTCTTATCCCTATCGGCCACCGGGCTATCGCCATAGTGGGTGCGATAGTTCTTGACAACGTTCGCCCCGGCAAAATCGCGGGCGGTTCGCATATCCAGGCCCAGCCAGATAATGTTACCCGGCTCCACGGCTGTTTGGTCCTGGTTATGCGCTTCAAAGATCTTCTGAATAATAGTTTTTCCGGTCATAAAACTCCTGTTTTAGTTACAC
>JAFGKB010000049.1 GCA_016928755.1 Anaerolineae bacterium
GGCATAACCAGGATGAGGCGGTAACCTTTGAAGGCGGCTACCATAGCTAAGCCAATGCCGGTGTTGCCGCTGGTGGGTTCCACAATGAGATCCCCTGGTTTTAGTTGGCCCGCTTGTTCCGCGGCTTCAATCATAGCCAGCCCTATGCGTTCTTTCACACACCCGCCCGGATTTTGGCGTTCTAGTTTAGCCCAAATAGTGGCTATTCCTGGGGGCACTACACGTTGTAACCGTACCACCGGTGTCCGCCCGATCAGATCTAAAACGCTGTCTGCCCGTAGTCCCATGAAATCCCGTGGCTCCAAACTCATTTTACTCCTCCTTTTCCGCTAACTGCGATTCTAATGCCGCGATCCGTTTCTCCAATTTATTGATCGTCTCATTTACAACATCGGGGATGCGTTCGTGGTGCAGATCGGGTTTCCTGGGACAGGATGCCCCGGCGATTTTAACTACTCTTCCGGGTATCCCCACGACTGTGGCATAAGCAGGTACTGGTTTAACTACCACTGCCCCGGAGCCAATTTTAGCACCCTCTCCAATTTCTATGGGGCCTAATACGATAGCGTTGCTACCGAGAATGCAGCCGTTACATATGGTAGGATGGCGTTTTTCTTTTTCCATCGAAACCCCGCCAAGTACCACACCCTTATACATAAGTACATCTGTGCCTATTTCTGCCGTTTCACCGATTACCACACCCATCCCATGATCAATGAAGAAACGCCGTCCTATCTTGGCCCCCGGATGGATCTCAATACCGGTTAACAGACGGGTGATATGCGAGAGGATGCGTGCCAACAGATATAGTTTGCCACGCCAAAGAGCATGCGCCAGCCGGTGGAGCCAGATGGCATGCAGTCCTGGGTAACAGGTCAGTACTTCCAATAAACTCCGGGCCGCCGGGTCTTTATTGAAAACGGTTTCGATATCTTCGCGTAGCAGCCCGATAAAGCCCGGATTTTCTTGTGGTGGTGACATCCCAGGGATACATTTGCAGGTACCACAACATTTCCCACAGATTGGGCATGGGGTTTCCGTTTGTTGTTGGATAGTCATTTTTTTATCTTCTATTTAATACTAAAAAGAGTACTAGAGCGACCGCTGTAGGATTTCTCGTAGTTCATCTTCTGTGAGCTGTATAGGATTGCCTTTCATACTGCTGGAACGTGATACTCTTTCCAATATTGCCGGGAAGTCGTTCTCTTGGATGCCATATGAGGCAAGTCCGGGTACCTGTAAGTGGTCGCAAAGTTCTTTTATCCAATTTGCGCCGTCTTCCGCCTTGGCCTGCAGATTCTTGGTCAGAAGAGTCGCAATTTCATCATAGCGCTGTAGGGCGATGTTTTGTGGGTCCCTCTCGCGCAGCGCACGGATATTGATCTCTATCACATAGGGCAATAGTTTGCCACATAATGCGCCATGAGGTGCCGGGAACATTCCACCCATAGGCCCGGCGAATCCGTGAACTGCTCCTAGTTTGGCATTGGCCAAGGCTAACCCACCGAACAGGCTGGCCAGGGACATATCTTCGCGGGCAGCTAAATCATCACCATGCTCGTATGCTTGGCGCAGAGAGCCTGCTGCCCGTCGTATCCCCTCTCGACAAATCGTATCTGTTAATGGGTTGGCTTTATGGGATACATAAGGCTCAAGTACCTGTGTTAACGCATCCAGCCCTGTGCTGGCTGTGACGGACGGGGGGACGGTCAGCGTCAATGCCGGGTCTACGATGGCGACGTCGGGGATGATTTGGGAACTTCTTAAACTGACTTTGACGTGATGCTCTGGAGAGGCTAATACCGCATTACGTGTGACTTCCGTGCCGGTTCCTGATGTTGTCGGTATCGCCATTATAGGAACAGGAGACCGAGTTAAGGGTTTGCCTTTTCCTATAACTTCGAGGTAGTCCAGTACCTCACCTGGGTTTGTTAACAAGGCGGCAATCGCTTTGCCGGTATCAAGTGCGCTGCCACCACCAAACCCAATGACAATATCGCATTTAGCTTTGCGGGCTATGGCTGCCCCTTTTTGTACTAAGGCTATATCCGGTTCTTTTTCAACTGAGAAAATATGAGTCTCCAGACCATTTACCTGTAGGTCTTCCAATAAAGGTTGTGCCCGCTGTACTGAGCGACCTGTAACAACTAATGCCCTTTGGCCCAGTGATAGCGCGATTTGTCCGGCTTCTTTTACTGTCCCAGGGCCGAAGATAATTCGATTCGCGGTTGCAAATTCAAAACGCATTTTTAAACCTCTTTATTAAGTTTTATATAGTAACCAGACCTCCGATTGTATAATTCGGAGGTCTGGATGGCGTGTTATCAATTGCGGTTGTACTCTTGTGCTTAAGCTCCAAACTTAGCTAACCGCCCTGCATGTGCCATCATTAGGGGAACCAGGTCAAAGTGTTTGACATGTCCTAAGCCGCCGGCCATGCACGAACGTTCACCGAAGCTCTCCATAGGGTCTGGCCGCAGGTAGTTGGACCATAGGAGTACCGGAACTTCGTGCCAGGAATGGGCTTTAAGTGCCCACGGTGTGCTGTGGTCACCGGTAATGACAAGGACATCTGGATTGAGGGCCAGAATTTCAGGGAGTACCTGATCGGTGTGTTCGATAACGTGCTTTTTGGCCTCGAAGTTCCCATCTTCACCATAGCTATCGGTCTTTTTCACGTGGAAGAAGAAGAAATCATAATCATCCCAATTCTCGCGGAGAGTGACGATTTCATCATCAATGGTATCACCGGTTTTTAGCACATCCATACCTACCAATCGTCCGATGCCACGATACATCGGGTAAGTGGCAATGGCCGCGAGGCGCATATTGTAAATATCTGACATTTTGGGAATAGGGGGGACTTTGGCGATACCGCGCAGGTTCATACTATTTGCCGGGTGCTCATTAGCCAATAGCTTGCGGGCTTCTGCCAGCCATTGGTTAAGCAAGGCGGCAGATTGCTGAGCTTCAGGCCGTAATGCCTCTACCGGGCGTGGTGGGACTCCCGTCATCTGTGGATCGGTCTCGGTCAGGCCGTCCTCCAAACCATCACCACGTAATACTAGAACGAAGCGGTATTCTTTCACAACTTCCACAAAGGTTTCAATACCGGGTAGCTTGATTTGGCGCAGGATTTCGACCATCTTTGCGCCTATTTCGGTGGGGATACGGCCGGCCCGCCGGTCTGTAATGTTTCCGTCTGCATCGACAGTGGCAAAGTTGCCGCGCGCGGCCAGGTCTTTAGGCCCCAGGTTGAAGTCGATACCTAGAGCTTCCAGGACTCCACGGCCAATTTCCCAATCCAGTGGGTCATAGCCGAAGACGCCTACATGGCCGGGGCCGCTGCCGGGTGTAATGCCAGGGCGGGCCGGTGTAGATAATCCCAGAACACTCTTCTTTGCCAACGCATCCATATTGGGTGTATGGGCTGCTTCAAGCTCGGTTA
>JAFGKB010000050.1 GCA_016928755.1 Anaerolineae bacterium
ATTTTCATATGTAGCATCCCGTCCATTGCGAAATCGCCGGGATAAGCAGCTTCCCCAGTGACCTTGGCTCGTGCATCAAGGCGGGGGAGAGACTGACCAACATATTTACCTTTCATATGTACACTCCTTGTTGAAAGTAGAGAGAGCAACACTAAAGATGTGAAGACTTAGAACTTCTCTTAGTCTCCAGCGTCAAAATGCGACGGAGCACAGCCACCGTCGCAGCATAAGTAGGATCCATTCCATAATAAGAGAGATTACGTGCCCCCAGATTCTTTGCCTTACTCATCGGGGTATCAGAAGCATAGTGCAACATACCAATCTCAAAGGGAACCGGATACAAATTAACTAATTCGTCCATCGGGTAACGACGGGGACGGATAAACTCATACAGTGCAGAAAGATAAGGCCCGGCTTCCATCTCAACATCGGTATAACCCAGGTCGAGGTAGCTTTCCATATAGGTCTGGTTCTGCAAGAAAGTTCCCCGCACCGTGAGGGCGCGTTGGTTATCCAAAACGTCACCGTGGACCAGATAAGGTGAAACATCTTTGGCCGTGAAAACATTGCCAAAGAGATAGGTGTTTTTAGAATGTTCATCATAGACTACATTGGGAACCAATACATCCCCAATACGCCCGTTGAGAGTCGCGGCCTTACCGATAATGTAAGCCCCCCGTAAATCACCGACATTAACGGCGATACGGGTAAGCAAATGGTATGCAGCAAAGCCTAAGGGGTAATCAATATTTAAAATAATGGCATTACTATCGCGGAGGTTTTCCAAGGGCAAATCACACAGACGAACATCCACATGGTCGGGTACAAGCTTAGCAAGTTCGATAACCTGGACACTCAGATCGAAGGTATGCTGGCTAGCGATACGGGTCACCCCATGCTCAGCTTCATAAACGTCCCGCGCTGCGGACAAATCCGCCCCTTCAGGAGTACGCATATACTTCTTCAGCAGATAGTAAAGGAAATTTGACCAACTGGTAGGGACTTGGCGTCTGCGAATCCGTTCCGCTTCATTTTGCAAATCAGGGACAGCACCCGAGGCCAGGTAATCCATCAAACGCTTTTCATGCTGTTGTGCAAAGCCGGTCAACATATTCACCAAGCTGTGGGTATTGCTGGAAACGAAATAGGTGGGACTTTCGGAAAGGTCAAACTGCACTTCACGATTGACACGATTCCACCAGCGTTGTGTAGCCCGGCGATACTCAATATGTGAACCGGAAAGTAATCTGACCGTCATACGCTTACGCCGGGTGGCCACTCGTCTTAATAATTGAGGCAAATCATCCGCCCAGATACTTCGCAGTCGTTCCCAATCATCCGAGGAGAGACGCAATGTAGCGCACAGTTCCTCCTCCAAACTAAGATCAAGAGAGCATGACTTTGCCCATTCTTTAATACGCTCGACTAGACCCGCCTGAAGCGAGATCAGGGTATGCATCTTATTCCATTCAATCTGGAACGCCGTCAAGGTGGGAACGATATCATCGACATCAGAAATACTGGCGATATACGCGCCCATAGTCTCATCACCATCGAAGAAATAGCGACGCCGACGTGCCGGGGCACGCAACCGCTGCCATGTCTCAACGTCTGGATAGTCACGACGTTTGAAGACCTCATCACTCTGGCCCAGTATAACCCGGCGCACATCTAAAATGCAGCGCGGCAGACGCAGCGAACTATAGATAAAGGCCGACATATCGGGGCGCATCCCCCCGGCATCCGGATGCAATGCTGACTTTGTCGCCGTATGAGTCTCTTCCAAGGTACGGATACGCACCGTGTCTGTAGTACGCAGTAATGAATAATAGGTACGCAAATAGAGGACTATCTTATCCGCACCATCTTGGGGTATAGTACGCCGCATTCTACACCAACCTAAGCATTCTTCTCGGCGGCCTTTTCCACAGCCCGCATAATCTTGTAATAGCCGGTACAGCGACAGAGGTTACCACTTAGCCCGGCCTTTATCTGTTCACGGGTAGGGTGTGGGTATTCCTCTATCAGTTTAGCCGCACTCATAATGAAACCGGGGGTACAATACCCGCACTGCACCGCGTCCTCCTCGATAAAAGCTTCTTGCACCGGGTGCAACTGTCCCTCTTCTACCAATCCCTCGACGGTGACAATTTGGGCGCCATGAGCACGCGGGGCCGGTGTGAGACAGGATAGAACTGCAATACCGTCCAGCCAGACCGTGCAAGAGCCACACTCACCCTCCTCACAGCCGGCTTTTGTCCCGGTAAAGCCCAGATCATCACGCAACATATGGATCAATGTCTTGCCATTTGCACCACGGACAGAGACATTTTGACCATTAACCGTGCACTCAATGGGTTCATCACCATCAGAATGGTGGGCTACCGTTGCACCAGAGAGACGTGGGCCGTACCGAGTCTTACCCCAGAGTGTTACCATCTCATCAACCGGGGGCAATCCCATTCGCTCATTACCAGCGCGCAGCGACTCAAGGCCACGACGCACCATAGCCACAACTTCCTCGCGCCGGAACCAGGCAGAACCACGGACATCGGAGATCGGTTGCGCGGCATCTGCGGCCAATTCCGCCGCCTTCTCAATACGCTCATCTGTGAGTGAACCCCCGATCAAAACCGCCTGGGCCTCCGGTACATCAATAATGGTCGGTGCAACACAGCCCATCGAAATCCGAGCAGCAGTCACCGTATCGCCAGCGAAGGTCAGAATAACCGCCACATTGACCACCGCAATAGCTAACGCCTTACGCGGACGTAACTTAAGATAAACGCCACGTTGCTCTGGTTTAAGGGGACGGAAAGCAATATCGACCAGCATCTCATCAGGTTCCAAGAGCGTGCAGCGAACATGGGTACAAAAATCGCACAGTGGAATTACCCGGTCTCCCCGAACACTGCGCAGTGTAAGTTGCGCATCTAACGCCTGCAACGTCGTTATCGTATCATTGGCCGGTGTCGCTGTGATGATATTCCCGGCAACGGTGCCGCGATTGCGCAACTGCGGACCACCGACACCCCAACAGGTCTGCGCCAGGGGCAAGGCATGTTCCTGGATAAGGGACGAGGCTGCCGCCTGGGCATGGCTCACCATCGGGCCAAGATGGATCAAGCCATCATCACCTAAATGAATCTTGTCCAGCCCCCCCACACGGGTCACATCAATTAAAACCGAGGGAGTACGCATATTATTGCGCAGTTCGACAACCAAATCTGTGCCGCCGGCAACAATACGGGCAGCTTCTTTATATTCAGATAACAACTGGATGGCATCATCCAGACTGGTAACCGTATAATACACATCCCAAAGGGCCATAGACTTAACTCCTTAAATTAGATATGGATCAGGATTCCAAGCGCTTGACATCTCGTACAATATACAAGGGGCGTTCACGAACTTCATTGTATATCCGTCCCACGTACTCGCCTAAAATGCCAATACTTAATAATTGCACACCACCCATAAACAGAATTAGACCATCGTTATTTCCCGGTTGGGATTTCGACTTTCCAATACCCAGTAACCGGAGTGGCAGAAGCAGCAATCCCAAAGCTGCCGCTAATGCGCCACCCCACAATGAGACCTTCAAGGGGAAAGCAGAAAAACCGGTGATGGCATCCAAAGCCAGCCGGAACATTTTATAGAAGGGGTATTTGGTCTCACCGGCTTTGCGAGCCATCCGGCGATAGGGCACACCAACTTGGCGGAAACCAATCCAGGAAACCATAGCGCGGACAAAACGATGCTGCTCTCGCATACTCTTAAGCGCATCCAGTGCCCCGCGGTCCAGGAGTCGGAAATCACCGGCCTCCATAGGAATCTCCACATCGGTCAACATCTGGATAAGGCGGTAAAAGAGATTAGCAGTAAAGAGCTTAAACCAGGTCTCTCCCTCGCGTTCGGTACGGACGGCATAAACCACCTCATAGCCCTCACGCCACTTAGCAACCAGGTCGGGGATAACTTCTGGCGGATCCTGCAGGTCGGAATCAATGGCCACGACCGCAGCACCCCGTGCATAATCCATCCCGGCCGTAATCGCTAACTGGTGGCCAAAATTGCGGGCAAAGTGCAATACAACAACATGTTCCGGGTCTTGTGCGTAAATCTCATCCATCAGTCGGGGGGAGTTATCGCGGCAACCATCGTTGACCAAAATAAGTTCCCACGGCTCGGCCAACCCCTCCATCACATCGCGTACCCGTGTGTAGAACTCTTGGACGAGTTCTTCTTCATTAAAAACCGGTGCTACTACAGAAATTCGAGGACTCATATCCACCTCATATGGTAAAGTTTGTCGTTAAAAAGAGATGCTTCAAATTTAATACTAATACTCTTTCAAATATTCGAGAACAGGCTAAAAATAGTCTACCGGTACAGTCAAACTCCCTGCCAATTATAGTTTGAAGGAGTACAAGAAGTATACCCCCACCTATGAGCAGTGCAAATGTTAAATGATAAAAAGCAGGAAACGCCCAGGCCAATTATAATAGAGCCTGGGCGTTCGTTAAAACTTAAGGCTTACTTACCCTTGAGAAGACCGGTGCGGTCGTTGAACTCCATAATGAGTTCGTCCATATGGCCGATCTGGGTCTGGAAGCTGGTCCAATAATCTTCCTTGTACCACTGCTCCTGAATCTCTTTATAGGTCTTACCCTGTTGCTCAACCCAGGTGTAGTACTTGAGATTGTGAACCCGCTTGCGGTCACGGTAGTTCATTTCCGACATATTGTCAATGTCCTGACCTAGGAGATAGCGTTCGTAATCACCGGCAGCGTCAAGCTCGGTATACTCACCCTGGGACTCGCGCAGCTCGCGGATACGGCTCTGGTAAAGTTCCATAGAGTCGGTCCAGACCGTGAGGATAACATCCTTACCGGTCAATTCGTACCACTTAGCCATTTTGATAGCGGCGAGAACATTGGCTACACTGGAGATACCCATCAAGTCCAATTGGTCCACAAAGTCAGCCGGCACACCACGCTTCTTCAGATACTCATGGCCGGCAGGTTCGTTGAAAAGGCGAATCAGGTCAATAGTGGCCTGATCATCAATAGCGGTAATAATATCGGTGTTATTAGCATTGTGAATCCAGGGCACGTGTTTATCGCCGATGCCCTCAATACGGTGGCCACCGAAGCCATTCATCAATAAGGTGGGGCATTGCAGCGCCTCACTGGCGACGACCTTGGATGTAGGATAGAGTTGCTTCATATAGTCGCCACAAGCAATGGTGCCACCGGAGCCGGTATTGGAAACCACGCCGGCGAAGCGATCACCGGAGCGCAGCTCAATATTCAAGACCTCTTCCATCGCGTGCCCGGTTATTTCGTAATGCCACAGATAGTTACCGAATTCCTCGAATTGGTTGAAGATGAAGATATCATCACCACGCTCGCGGGTCAGTTCATGGCACTTATCAAAGATTTCCTTCACATTTGACTCACAACCGGGGGTAGCGATAACCTCACCGGAGACGGAGGCCAGCCACTCAAATCGCTCGCGGCTCATCTCTTCGGGCAAAATAGCGATGGAATCACAGGCCAACAAGGTGGAGTCATAAGCACCACCACGGCAGTAGTTGCCGGTGGAGGGCCAGACAGCCTTCTGCTTAGTGGGGTCAAATTGACCGGTGACCAAGCGGGGAACCAAACACCCAAAAGCGGCACCGACTTTGTGCGCGCCGGTGGGGAACCACTTACCCACCAGGGCAATAATGCGGGCATCAACACCGGTGAGTTCTTTGGGGATTTCGACGTAGTTAACACCACCAAAACCACCACCGGAGGCTACCGGTTCGTTCTTCCACGTAATGCGGAAGAGGTTACGGGAGGTAATATCCCACAGCCCGATCTTCTTCAATTCAGACTTAAGGTAATCGGGGATCAATTCTGGATTCTTCTGCTGGGCAAAAGTCGGGATGATAATGTCCCGCTCACGGGCACGCTGTACCGCGTGCTCCAAACCTTCTTTGTTAATAGTTAGATCTATCATAATATTCCTTTCCTATGTTCTCTTTGATTTAATGTAAGGCGTGAGTTACATCACGCGCATATCTTCTCACCAACACACCCATTAACGCGCCAAGAACTGCACCACAAGTATTTAAAAGCCAGTCCCCTAATGTTGAAAAACGACTTGGTATGACCAATTGTGTACATTCGATAGCTGCACTTAGCGCAGCACCGACCAAGCCACCATACACCATTGACATATAAGGACGAGCTTTCTTTGTGCTTACAGCCAAAGCGACCGCAAAACCCAAGGGTACAAAAACCCCGATATTACCGGCAATATCAATCAACCAGAAAATGGAGATACCATAAGATGTAGCCGGCTCGGTGAGCGGGGCCAAGTCAGTTGCCACAGTAGCATTAGGCCGCAGTGTCATCCACAACAACCATACCGCTACCAGGGCGGCAAGTCCCCACCACACCCATTGCCATAGAGTGATACGCAGGACTTCGCTACCGGGATTTTCCGTATCCATAATAACCTTTAAAGTGCGAGCACTCTAGGCCATCAAAGCCTTAACGGCATCCAAATTGGGAGCGACAATAGGTGGCTCTGGGACAGTCTTCATAGCGCTGTTGATATCCTTAAGCCCAGAACCGGTAAGCATCACCACAACCCGCTCATCAGCATCAACGAGACCTTCTCCCACAGCCTTGACCAAACCGGCGTACGCAGCAGCGGCCGCAGGTTCGGAGAAGACACCGGTATTGCGGGCTACAGTAGGAATAGCGGCGAGGATCTCCTCATCGCTGACGGCAATATAGGCACCCCCGGTCTCACGGACGGCAGCTAATGCCTTATTGCGGTCGCGGGGCAACCCGGCAACGATACTATCAGCGACAGAATGTGCCGCAATAGGTTGCATATCCCAACCTTGCAAACCACGTTCCCAGGCATCAACCAGGGGAGCCGAGCCAGCAGCCTGAACCCCCATAATCTTGGGCATCTTGTCAATCCAACCTAAAGCCAACAGGTCCTTAAGCCCCTTGTGCATACCACCGATAATGCAGCCATCCCCCACCGGTACAAAAATGCGGTCAGGGGCTTGCCATTTCAACTGCTCGCAAATCTCGAAGATGGCAGTCTTCTTTCCCTCGGTCATATAGGGGTTATAGGCAGTATTACGGTTGTACCAGCCGAACTCCTTAGCAACCTTGAGGGTCAATTCAAAAGCATCATCGTAAGTACCATCTACCAACATCACCCGCGCGCCATAAATCAGATGTTGGGCAATCTTAGCGGGAGGCGCAGTTTTAGGTACAAAAATTACAGCCGGCAATCCAACAGAAGCCGAAAGCCCGGCCAGGGCAGCCGCCGCGTTACCGGTGCTCGCCGTGGTGATAATCTCCGCGCCAGTCTCCTGAGCTTTGACCACTGCAACCGCCGAAGCACGGTCTTTAAATGAAGCGGTGGGGTTAGGACCGTCGTCCTTGACCCATAGATGCTTCAATCCCAGTTGTTCCGCCAACCGTGGGGCGGGATAGAGCGGAGTCCAACCAACCCGCAAGGGAGGAACAGATGCATCCGGTTCCACGGCCATCAATGGCTTATAACGCCAGATAGTATAATCGTGGTTCTGCGCCAAATCCTCACGGCTGATGCGGCTCTTGATAACATCATAGTCATACATTACATCGAGAATACCATCATCGCCATGCTCAGGACAAACGTAAGCCACCTCATCAACGCCATACTCAGCGCCGCAAATTGTGCATTTTAATCCAATTACATGATCCATATTTATAACCTCAGTGAAGAATTAAACCGTAGGGGCTAGAGATTTAATACCACACACCTCAGCATCCCAACGGTGAGCAAAGCACGGAAAGAGCGCGGTGTAGGCCACACCGCGCACTGACAAACAATCAACTTATGCAGGATCAGGAATAATGCGCGTACCGGTCTCACCACGGAGAGCAGCAGAGATATGAGCCGGATCGGTAATGATAGCTTCCTTGCCACCGGCCTCCAGGTACCAGATAATGGCCTGAATTTTGGGCAACATACTGCCTTTAGCAAAGTGACCTTCCTCAATGTATTTCTTAGCTTCGGAAATGGTCATCACATCAATAGCCTTTTGATCAGGTTTATTGAAGTTAATGTAGACCTTTTCCACCGCTGTAGAAATCAGGAAAAGGTCGGCCCCTACAGATTGGGCCAACAGGGAAGAGCCGAAATCCTTATCAATAACAGCGGCTACGCCTTCCAGATCACCCTCTTCATTCTCAATAACCGGGATACCACCACCACCAACGCTGATGACCGTAATCCCTGCATCTAGCAGACTATGAATAGCCTTCAACTCAACAATTTCTTTAGGCAGCGGGGAAGCAACAACACGCCGCCAACCACGGCCGGCATCTTCAACCACCGTCCACTTCTCTTCCTGCTCACGCCGTTTAGCCTCATCCTCTTCCATGAAACCGCCGATAGGCTTAGTAGGATTCTGGAAAGCAGTGTCATTATGGTCAACCAAGGTCTGGGTTACCACGGTGGCGACGCTCTTATCAATACCACGTCGCTTAAACTCGTTGCGCAGGTTTTGCTGGAAAGAATAACCAATCGCCCCTTGGGAATCAGCACCACAAACATCTAGCGGGACCTCATGCATCCCCGCGACTTTAGCAGCCAACTCGGAACGGCGCAGAATAAAGCCAACCTGCGGGCCATTACCATGCCCAATGGCGACATCCCATCCCTGCTCAATCATATCGGCAATATGCTTGGTCGTTTCTTGCGCGGCCAAGTATTGGTCTTCCACGGTCTGATGCTGCTTATCTTTAATTAAGGCATTACCACCCACTGCAATAACTGCCCATTTACGTTCTGCCATTTTACCTACTCCTTATTAAATATCTCTTCTAAAGCACCAAATGTGCACCTATATAAGTTATTACTTAACATATAACCTAATAGACAAATATTTTAAAAATGACCTAATGGGTTGAGGTAGTTCCGTATTTAGGTTGTCATTTGAAGACAGACTACAAAAGTCTTAATAGTCCCCTTGTAAAGCGAAATCCCACCCATTAAGCTATGGTTTAAGCCAAAACAATAACCTGCTAAGACTTTTGTAGTCTTAACATTACAGACTGACCTAATCTAGGTATAGTATTACCTATTACCAGAGGAGTTACCATGTGACCAGCTACCCCAACAACAATGAAAATCAGGTGCAACGCACTTAAGAAAGTGCAATGCACCGATTTTCAGAGACAACCTACCACATCGTCAAAGCCATCACGCCCTTTTGAGCGTGGAGGCGGTTTTCGGCCTGGTCGAAGACCACAGAATTAGGGCCATCCATAACTTCGCTGGTAACCTCGATATCGCGGTCAGCAGGAAGCGGATGCATATAAATCGCATCGGGTTTCGCCAATGCCATCTTGCGGGCGTCAGTAATCCAGTCCTGATACTTATCCTGGAGTTGTTTCCCTACGTCAGGGTCAGTGGTCGTCATCATAGGCCCCCAAGACTTGGCGTACACAACGTCGGCATCCTCAAAACCGGCTTCCATATCGTGAACAATCTCAAAACCGGTGCCATACTTCCGGGCCTGGGCCTTAGCTTCTTCAACGATATCATCACGGAGCTTGAACTCCGGCGGGTAGGAAAGCGTCACATCCATACCGAAACGCGGCATCTGCAAAATCAGGGATTGGGGAACAGACATCGGCTTAAGATATGAAGAAGCATACGCCCAAGAGACAACAATTTTCTTCTTGCGCAGGTCACGCCCTTTCTTCTCCTGAATAGTCATCAGGTCGGCAAGACATTGGAAGGGATGGTATAAATCACACTGCATATTCAACACAGGGGAGCGCGAAGCTTCGGCAACCCAGTTCAAATATTGGTTCCCGGTGCCCCAATCACATTGGCGGATGGCAATGCCGTCAAAGTAACGGCCCAAAATCTCGCCAATCTCTTTAGCCGTATCTCCATGAGCGACCTGCGTTGTACGCGAGTCAATAAATGCACCATGACCGCCAAGCTGTGCTATACCGGCCTCAAAGGAACAACGAGTACGGGTGCTACTGAAGAAGAATAACATACCCAAGACCTTATCGCGCAACAACGGATGGGGTTCCCCCAAGGCACGTTTGCGCTTCAAGTCCCAGGCTACATCCAACACGGTCTCGACTTCTTCTTTAGAGAAGTCAAGATCACAAATCAAATCACGGCCCCGAAGGTTAGTGAGCATATCTACAATCTCCTCAAATGACAGAATCTTAAATTATGCAGTCGGCCAGTTGGATATTCCAACCAGCCGACAATCAACCTACAACGAAATACAACTATTAAAGAAAGACTACTCCATCGCGCCCAGGACCAGGCCCAACAACGCCATACGCATTACGACGCCGTTAAAGGCTTCCTGCCAGTAGCGTGACCACTTGGTGATATCCACATCGGGAGGAATCTCATCCATACGTGGCAGGGAGTGCAGCAAGATAGCGTCAGACTTAGCTTTGTTAAACAGCAAATCACGCGTAATCTGGTAGTTAGAGGGGGTCATCCCCACGCCACCCTCTTTGCGCTCATCGCGAGCCTTGGTGTAGTCAGGCTGCACCACAGGCTCAACCAAGATGACGTCGGCATCGGCAATCGCTTGCTCAACATGCTCAACTTCTTGGTAGTCCAAGCTGTACTGTTTTAATTCGGCCTTCATCTCATCGGTCAAGGACATATTGGGAGGAGAAACGAAGGTCACAGGACAATCAAACTGGGTCAAAGCATAAGCCAGGGAGTGCATCGTGCGCATCCGCATATCGCCAACGGCCAACCAACGCAAGCCGTCCAAGCGGCCCTTCTCACGATAAACGGTGTACAAGTCGGTCAAAATCTGGGTGGGGTGTTCGCCCCAGCCATCACCACCGTTGATAATCGGAATGCTGGCCCACTTAGCGGCCTCATGAGGTGCGCCCTGCTGGAAGTGACGCATAACAATCACATCACCGTAGAACTCCAACATCTTGACGGTGTCCTTAATGGACTCCTGGTACCAGTCACCGGCACGGGTCATCTTAGCATCGGAGAAACCGGTTACATGACCACCCAGACGATGCATAGCGGCCTCATGGGCCAGGCGGGTGCGGGTAGAAGGCTGGTAGAAAGCCGTCACCATCGTCTTCTCCGCAAGCATATCGACATTGCGTCGCTTGCGAGCAATTGGCTCCATATATTCAGCTACGCTAAGTACATGAAAGAACTCATTACGCTCAAAATCTTTCAAAGAAAGAATGTCACGTCCCATAAAACTACGCATAAACTACCTCCTGTTTTTAAACTATTTTTTTAGATTATTTACAAAAAAAGCGTTAGTCAGGGCTACACCTGGCTAACCCTGCGCATCACATGAAACTTAAAGTGTCCAGGAACAAAGTAACTAACCGAATAATCCACAACCTTCTCATCATAACTGTACAATTTAGCCACCAGTTTAAGCAACGCCGATCCTTTCTGGATCTGCAGACGCTCCGCAAACTTAGGATTTGCCAACTCAGCAACTATTTGAGTACGTGACGTCGAGAGCATCGGTGTACCACGGCGTAGCAGAATATCCAAAACCGATCCGTGGAAATCTGCACCCAAATCTTCCTTGCAGAGATACCCAAGAGGTACGATGTCCCGGAGATCGGCTACTGGTTCACCCTCCACAGTAATAACCCGGTTGACAATCAAGACTTCCACCTGGGCATCTTCGGGATAGCCCAGTCCCAAGACCTCACTAGGAGTAGCCAATCGCTCCAAGACTTCGAGAGCAGAGACCTCGGTCACCACCCCAAGGCGATCAGCCATACGGTCCAGGCTTTCCAAGACTTCCAATCCTGTTTCTAGTACCGGAATGCGGGAAGCAACAAATGTCCCCACACCGTGCCGGCGGGCCAGAACGCCGCGCTCAACAAAGGTACGCATAACTTCCCGTAAGGTGGCCCGCGAGACCCCCAATTGTTGCGCCAGTTTAGGCTCCGGTGGCAATTGAGTTCCTGGTTCTAACTGCTCAATTAACTCTGAAAGCGTCTCTTCCACTTGAATATGCGGCGGTCTAATTTTCAATTCTATGGTGTCCATTGTGGATTATGTTTAACATCTAATAGCTATTATAATGTCAGTTGTCTGACATGTCAACAGGAAAACTGTCATATAAAAAAAAGGCGGTCTATCCTCGGAATTGTGGATAAGTGCCCAAAAACTGTGGATAAGTACCCCCACTCTTTGGATAACTTACAAAAGCATAACCGGCAAGTTACATAAGGATAAAGAGCAAGATAAAAGCCCTTCCCGGTTGTCATTCCCCCTCAGCAAGTTATACTATGCACCAGTATATAATACTTACTGGACAAATGGAGGGCACAATGTTACGCACTTATGGACCTTTGCTTATATGTGTAGCGCTTTGTAGCGTGTTAATATCTGCTTGTAGCGCGCCGCCAACAGATATACCGGCCCAGATTGTCACCAGAAAATCCACGGTTATTGCGGCTACAGCCACGCCCATTCCTACCCCGCTACCTTCTGCGACGCCATTTTCCTGTCCTGCTGTGCGTGATGTCCCGTTCCCCTCACGCCCTCTTGATTTCTCGCTATATGCCGGTACTTTGCAAGATTATCTCTCTGATGGTGGTAACCCCGATACCCTTATGCAAGTCCTGGACTCCTGGGAAGCCGGACAATCTTTGGATAATAAGGGCGTTTTGCGTGGGGATTTGACCGCCGACGGTACGCCGGAGATTATCATCAGCTATACCGATCCCAATTCTGAATTCTATCCCCCAGATGGGCAGATGGCGATTTACACCTGCCAGGATGGACGGGTACGAACTCTCTATACCTATACCCCTGGAGAATGGATGGGCCTATCCTTGGTTGGCGTTGAGGATTTAACGGCGGATGGCATGCCAGACCTGGCCTTTGCCGAGGTCTCATGTGGGGCTAATACCTGTTGGTACACCTTGCATATCTGGTCTTGGAACGGTGCAGATTTCACAGAGTATATCGGGGGTGATTTTACGTTGCCCTATGCTACCTTCTTGATAGAAGACGGCCAGGTACTCGCTAACAGTGCCGGTATGGGATCTGTGGGGGCCGGGCCACAGCGTCCCTATACAGAAACATGGAGTTGGAACGGCAGCGTAGTTACGTATACCACCAGCGAGTTAGGCCCGGCAGTCTATCGCTACCATACTTTCCAGGATGGTGATACGGCGTTATTTGCCGACGATTATGACGATGCCTATTGGGCCTATCTTAACGTGCTCAATGATGATACCTTGGAATCTTGGGAATCCTTTTATGATGATAAAGAGGAGTATCGCTGGCTCACCGCTCTGGCGCATTGGCGACTGGTACTTTTAGGGATGAAGTTGGAGAACTATCCCGATGCTGAATCACATTACCAACGTTTACAGGAAGACTTTCCACCTAATACCCCCGGTCATACTGTCGCCGTTATCGCCAAGCGTTTTTGGGAGCGTTATATTGAAGTGGGAAATATAGCCTATGGTTGCCAGGATGTGGTGGAGATGTTTGAAACCCAGCAGATCCTTGAATTCTTAAATAGCTACGGTTATGCTAATCCTATATATGTTGAGGAAGATATTTGTCCGTATTTAGTCCCTTAGGAATAATGATAATATGACACTTTTACCTGCAAATCCCCCGGATACGGGTTCCGCTAATGATACACTTAGCCAACAATTATCGGAGCTGCCTGCTTTTCGCGCGTTCTTGCGCGCCGTAGAAGCGCGTTTCTATGCTAACTTGCCTATGCCTGAGCCGGTCCTTGACTTGGGCTGTGGTGATGGGCACTTTACCTCGGTGGCCTTTCCCCAGGGCTTAGAAGTTGGGCTGGACCCCTGGTGGCCTCCATTGCGTGAAACCCGCCAGCGCGGCCTTTATAAACAGCTTATATGTGGTGTTGGGGCGGGGCTTCCATTTCCCAGTGACCATTTTAATACGGTGGTCAGTAATTCGGTCTTGGAACATATTGCCGATGTCGAACCGGTTATACCAGAGGTTGCCCGCGTCTTG
>JAFGKB010000256.1 GCA_016928755.1 Anaerolineae bacterium
CCTCGGCTGCGCTCGGCATGACGGAATTGTTGAGCTGAGCGGGAGACCTTTCCGATAAGCTGAAAACTTCTTGATTTTGGAGTACAATAAGGTTAGCAAAATAATAGACAGTATGTCTATATTAAGAAAGGAGCTTGGTATGGCTGAGACCACTTTTGAGATACGTGTTCCTTCCTCTTTGCTTCAATATGGCCTGAATCAAGATGAAATTCAGCGACGTGTGTCTGAATGGGTTGTAATCTCACTTTTTGCAGAAGGTCGTATCTCTTCTGGTAGAGCTGCACGACTTTTGAATATGAGTCGTATAGATTTCCTCGGATTGTTACGAGTTCGAGGGGTTTCATATATAAATTACACACCTGAAGAATTGGAAGAGGAATTTGCCGCTGTTGAATCACTAAAGGTTAATAAGGATTTAGCTTAAGTCAATCTGTAGTAGATGCTGTATTGCAACAGGCTGGTGAAAGAGGTTAATTTGATGATACGTAGTTACCTCGCTTCCATGTAGTAGCTAATCTCGTCGTCTCTATGTTGTCTTCCTGGCGGTAGATAGCGTGGGTTACAGTGATCTCATCCGCTGTTTTATCTATTTGTGCATAAGCGGTGACGCTTTCCCCCTCTCTTAATTCATCCCGGAAACGGACCGACATCTCATAACATTGCCAGTCATCGGTGATCTCTGCCGGCAGACTATCCATAGCCCAGTTGATATAGTGCACATTATTGACATGCCGGTACATATCAATATCACTATGGTGTACATTAAACCCTTTTGAGACATCCTTGCGCTTCAGCCGTGCTGTCCGGGCAATTTTGCCATTACCTACGTTATCGGCACATACCGGAAATTTCCATATTTCATCAGGGATGGTGATTGTCGCGCGTTGTTCCAGGTCGAACAATACGATACTGCCCAATCCATAGCCGATTTCGTTATTTTGCGCGTCGTAAACCTGGTAGTACCGGTCTAAAAAGCGTGCGTTCTCTTTGATAGGGGGGATCCAAGATAAGATTGAGATCTGTTCTAGCCAACAAGGCAGTCGTTGCATAACAATCTGCATCTGGGTCAGTACGATGGCATATCCTATTTTTTCCCTTCCGGTTATCAGCTTAATCAACTTCGTATTGTGATTAAAAGCGGTCTCTTGGAAGTAAGTACAAATTGTGGCCATCGTGGCGTTACCAAAGGTATTGGCTTCCCCATACCGTATAGTGAAATTCTCTTTTTGAAAAGTGTGTTCTTCGTACATTTTTCGGTGTTTTTAATCCTTTAGATCGTTAATCTTGTTGAAGTTTAACCATTTGAGTAGGATAGGGTAATTGGATTCCTTCCCGTTCGGCTGCATTATTGATAGCGATAATGGCTTGGGAATGTGTTTCAAATATATTATGCGTGCGTTGGTCAATCCAGAAATAGACGCTTAGTATCAGGGCCGAATCTCCCAACTCTTCGGCGTATATAGAAGGGGCCGGGTCGTCCAAAACCCCCGCTACTTCCTGGATTGTTTTGAGGAATACGGCGATAGCATGGTCAATATCTTGCTCGTACCCCAGGCCGATTTTGATATCCCGCCGGCGGTAAGGGTTCTGGCTGTAGTTGATAATTGGGTCGCTAAAAACGTTTGTGTTGGCGATAATGACGATCTTCCCATCCAGGGTCTTGATAACCGTGTCCCTAGTTGTAATATCAAGCACTGTGCCCTCATAACCTGCAACAGAGACCGTATCACGGATATTAAAGGGTTGGCGGATTAACAGCAGCACACCCGCCACAAAATTGCGGGCAATATCCTGTAATGCGAAACCTATGGTCAGTCCAACGATGCCTAAGCCGGTTAAGAAACCGGTAATATCGAACTCAACCTGGTCTAGGGCGATCAATGTCCCAGGGATAATCACGCACCAGCGGGTTATCCGTTCAATTAGCCGTAGTGTTTCTGGATCATCTAATTCTTTACCGATCTTTTGTTTAACCCAGCGGGAAGCTGGCTTCGCGAGCATTAACGATCCGATAAAGGTAATGAGTGCTACGATTAGATTGGGTATAAAGCTAATGAGTTTAGTCAGTAGCTCCTGGAATGTTTGGTCAAAATCCATGTGTGCGTTCCAATTTATCTAGGTGGGCTGGTCGTGAGAGGAAAATCCCCACCATTCCAGTATCCACCGTTTTATTATCGACCTGTATTGTCAAAGCCACCCTCCTGTTGTTTATGCATGATTAGCATAAGGCTACATCAGTTTTCAAAATAATCAACACGGTGCATTGCACTTTCTTAAGTGCGTTGCACCTGTGTGCTTGCTGCCACGTCCTCTAATACTATAATGGGAAGCTAGAGGTTATAACGTTGGCAAATACAGGCATTATCTTTGACATAAAAAAATTCTCAATTCACGATGGGCCGGGAATCCGCACCACCATCTTCTTTAAAGGCTGTCCTTTGCGCTGCTGGTGGTGTCACAACCCCGAAAGCCAGGCCCGGTCACCGCAACTGTTACTACGTCCCCAACGTTGTGTGGAATGTGGCGCGTGTGTGGAAGTCTGCCCGCAAAATGCTATCTCCCGCAATGGTCGTTTGGTGACCGATTTAGCTAATTGTACCGCTTGTGGTGCCTGTGTCGCCGTCTGTTATGCCGAAGCCCGTGAACTTGTGGGTCGCACTGCTACGACTGCAGAGGTATTAGACGTTATAGAGCGTGACCACCCCTTTTACGATGAGTCCGGCGGTGGTGTGACCTTTTCCGGCGGCGAACCATTGGCCCAACCGGACTTCCTGTTGGAACTGTTACAGGCATGCCAATCCCGTGAGATCCATACGGCGGTGGATACTTGTGGTTACGTTCCCTGGGAAAGTTTGAACCGTATCCGTCCCTATGTAGATGTCTTCCTTTATGACCTCAAGCATCTTGATGATCAACGACACCAGGCTCTTACCGGTGTGGGAAACGCGCTGATTCTCAGTAACCTGCAACGCTTGGCAGATGCTGGCCAAGCGGTTATTGTGCGTGTCCCCTTGATACCCGGTCTCAACGATGCCCCGGAACACATAGCGCGTTTGGGCCGTTTTGTTGCGGACTTGCCCGGTGTAGTGCGGCTGGATTTGTTGCCTTACCACACCATCGCGGAGGAGAAATACCGTCGCCTGGGGCTGGAATACCGTATGCCGGCTGTGTCTCCCCCTTCTGCAGCGCATATGCAGACCTTGGCAGCGCGTTTGCAAACTTATGGACTTGAGGTGCGTGTTGGGGGATAATATAGAATCCTATTTTGGGGTTTGCTTTTAAGATTTATTGTCTTTGGAGGTACTTATTATGTCTATGACCAAACGTGTACAATGGCTGCGGCAGCAGAGCCTTGACGCCGTACCC
>JAFGKB010000257.1 GCA_016928755.1 Anaerolineae bacterium
ACTACATGTTTAGTCAAACTACCTGTCAATTATATCTTGTAGGAGTACGGCAAATCGGGGAATGGATAGGAGTTGTTGCGCCATAACGAAAAAGGGCCTGGAGATTACATAACTCTCCTGGCCCTATAAGATGCATAAGGAATTTAGGCCTGCGTTTTACCGAGCAACAGTTCCCGTAATCTGGACAAGCCCCCTTCTTCAGGGAGTTGGTCAGAAGATAATAGCTTAAGCTCAAATTTAATTTTGGGCAATGGCGTTCCGTCAGCATGTTTGCCACTTTCCCAATCACGATGTGGATAGAAGAATGAGATAGCCTCATTAAGACGTTGGTCCAAGCGACCCATCATCGTAAACCCATTCTGTCCGGCGGGGGCAGCAACTGCAAAAGTATAAGCATCAAGCTGCCCCACAAAGGGGTCTGAATTCACATATTCTGTGGCAGTATTGCGTAAAATAAGTGACACAGCACGCAAGACATCATCATGGGTCACAAAACCATAGGTCTGACTGAAGTCCGGCATACCCCTTAACATCACCCCAACAAGAGACATCTCTGGATTATGTATAATCCGCTCCAAGTGCTCTTCAACCAGCACAGAAGTCGGCAATCCTGTAACCGGATGCAAAAGAGTCTCCATATTATTGCGACGCATAACATTGCGTACACGATAACGCAGTTCTTGAATGTCAAAAGGTTTCGTTATATAGTCAACCGCACCTAACTCAAGTCCGGTCAGACGGTCCATCCGTTCTCGCCGTTCGGTCAAGAAGATAATCGGGGTATGTTCGGTCCGCCGTTGGGAGCGCAGGCGCAGACATACCTCGTAGCCATCAATATCGGGCAAGTGGATATCAAGCACCACCAGGTCCGGCATCAATTCCCGCGCCATCTCCAGGGCATCCTGCCCCCAAGCTGCATGGGAGACACGATAATCCAATGAGGCGAAGTAGGAAGTCAGCATTTCGGCTGTGCTGGGATCGTCCTCTACAACAAGAATGTGACGAGGTTCCCCCTCTGCAGACGTCATGATAATGGCCTCTTTATCCAAAGGGTTCCTTGTAGACCCAGAATGTACAGTTGGGATCTCCCTTACTCATACACGTGGTCTGGTCCACACGGAAAGAACGGCCACCGCTCAACCAGCGCAGAGCTTCCTCAATAATACCGGCTGCGATATGTCCACCAGGACGGTCGACAGTACGCCCCCAACACATTGAACATTGATCAATAATATACTCAAAATACTCGCCACCGGGGTCTTTGACATGTGATTTCTGATCACTTAGGGAGTCGAAAACTTTCGCTACAGCCGGTAGACCGGCTTTGAGCTTAGCAGGAAGTGGAAGGACCTTAAATGCCAGGTCACTAGCACCCACTAAAGCGCCAAAGTTTGCTAAACCTTGAGCAAAGAGAACACGCCCTAAACGAAGCTGAAGACCACGACCACCGCGCGGCCCGTACATTTCTTCTAAACCCTGGTTCAAAGCCGACATATAGGCGAAGTCAAAGCCTTTGTCCATATTGTCCGGGGGCGGATTCTCAATCCATTCGGAAAGTCCGGCCATATTCAGTACGGCGTTCAGGCCGTTACGGCCCATAATCTCTTCCAGGGCGTCCAACAAAATAAGGGCGAACCGGTTAGGGTAGTACAGCCCACTGGGTTCTGGGGTATTAGCCACTGCAAGCCTCCTTCGTTAGATAATTGCTGCCAGTTCATCAGCAGCACGGCGCATATCCAAGAATAACAAACCTAACTTAGCTTGTTGCCGTGCCAGGACTGTTAAGACGGCCTCCTCGCCAACAGCGCGGAGGATAACGTATCCTTTTTCACCTTTTACATAGACTTCATCAAGTACGCCGCGGCCCAACTCACTGGCGATGCGTTCGCCAAGGGAGAGCATTGCCGCTGACATCGCTGACACACGATCCTCTTCAACTCCTTGAGGAAGCGATGATGCAATACTCAAACCGTCAACACTGACGATAGCCGCAGCCTCTACATCGGGGCTACTGACCTGAAGATCACGCAGCCGGTCAACCATCCGCTCATTCCGGGACCTGTTTGCCATACTTATGCCCTCCAACCAAAATTTGTGTATTTTATTAGGTTAAACCTAGCTGATGGTGTAATTACAGTTATAGAAAGGTTACCACAGGAATTTACACTTGTCAAGCAAACACTTAATGCAATTGCTTCCGCAGGTAAACCTAAACCGCAACTATACCTATCCTTAATTGTAATACAGGATTTCAGAATCGCAAAAAGCCAACTTTATGGTTTTTCAGGTTGGGTGTCACAATCCAAGCCCAAACTTCCGTTGGCCTCACCAAACTGGCTCGTATAAAGTGTATAGTATAATCCTTGATTTTGCAAAAGTGCCTGGTGCTTACCGCGCTCAACGATACGCCCATTACACAAAACTAATACCTGATCGGCATTGAGAATAGTACTCAACCGGTGTGCAATGACAATACTGGTGCGCCCGCGCATTAAATTATCCAAAGCAGACTGGATTAAACGCTCGGTACGTGTATCAACACTTGAGGTAGCCTCATCCAAGATGAGTATACGCGGGTTGGCTAAAATAGCCCGTGCAATAGCGATAAGTTGTCGCTGCCCCAGACTGAGACTGGCACCCCGCTCACCCAATTCTGTATTATACCCATCCGGCAAGCGTTGGATAAACTGATCCGCACCGGCTGTTCGTGCCGCTGCCAGCACATCCTCATCGGTAGCCTCCAGACGCCCGTACCGGATATTCTCCATCACCGTGCCGGAAAATAAAAAGGTATCTTGTAATACCATCCCTACCTGACGCCGCAGATCCTCTTGTTGTACCTGGCGGATATCCAACCCGTCAATATAGATACTGCCGGAGTCCACATCGTAAAACCGCATAAGCAGGTTCACCATCGTAGTTTTCCCCGCACCGGTAGGCCCTACAATAGCAACCATTGCGCCAGGCTCGGCCTCAAAAGACACCTCTCTGAGTACCGGCTCGCCTTCTTTATAACTAAAGGTAACATTCTCAAAGACGATATGCCCCTTAACCATGTCCAAACTCCGGGCATCAGGAACATCGACCACCTCTGGGACTTCATCCAGAAGTGTGAAGATGCGTTCCGCAGCGGCAATCGCCATTTGTACTTGGGCATATAGCATACCTATGGTGCGTACCGGTTGGAAAAAACGTCGCACATAGCCAATAAAAGTTACAATAGTGCCGACGGTAATCGCTTCCCGGAGGGCCATCTCACCCCCTACCCCCAATACCAAAGCTATCCCCACGGTACTAAACACATCTAATGTGGGAGCAAAGGCGGAGGTGACGGTTTGAGCTTGGACGTTGGCATCCCGGTTAGCCGCGTTAACCTCCCGGAACTCCTGGATGGTTTCTTGTTCACGGCCAAAAGCCTGGACAACACGTACCCCGGCGATGTTTTCCTCCAGCTCAGCACTCACGGCTCCGAGCTTCTCACGGGAAGCCCGGGAAGCGGTACGTACCCGTTTGGAGAAGAAGAAGGTACTGAAAAACATGAAAGGCAGAACTGACATTGTGATAAGGGCCAATTGCCAATTGAGAAGCAACAATGCAACCAACACCCCCACGAAAAACACAATGTTACCCACAAACTGGGCCAACCCCATATTCAAGGTACTGTTGATGGCATCGGTATCATTGGTTAAACGGGACATTAAATCACCGGCCTCACTGCGGTCAAAGAAATGTAATGATAGCGACTGGAGATGGTGGAATATCTCATTACGCATCGCGTATAATACATTCTGGCCAAGCTTAATTGTCGCACGAACCTGTACCGCCCGGGTAGCCCAGGAACCTAAGTAGACACCAAGCAAGAGCAGCATAGTACGATTAAGCCCTTGTGAGTCCTGTTTAGCAATAAATTTATCAACAGCAAGCCCAGTGAGATAGGGGCCGGCTAATTCAAAGACTGAGTTCAGGATCACCATCAAGCCGGCAACCAGGAGTAAGCCCGTGTAAGGTTTTAGATAAACAAACAATCGCTTGAGTGCATAGCCGGCATTTTCCGCTTTTTCGACAGGGCCGGTCGCCCCATGATGTCTAGGCCCCATCATCATAAGGACACCCCCCCCACCACATTTTCATCATAGACAAAGAACTCGGTTTGCTCCTTACCTGCGCTCTCTAATTGACTATAGTAGATTTCGGCATAAACCGCGCTTTCTTCTAACAACTGCTCGTGTTTACCCATAGCGACAATCTCGCTTTGATCCAGGACGAGGATAAGATCAGCATCCCGCACCGTAGTCACCCGCTGGGCGATAATAAAACTCGTCCGGTTTTCCATCAAACGGCTCAATGCCTGGCGTAATTTCAGCTCCGTCTGAAAATCCACACTACTGGTCGCATCATCCAGGATCAGCAGTTTAGGATTCACCAAAAGTGCGCGGGCAATCGCAATCCGCTG
>JAFGKB010000003.1 GCA_016928755.1 Anaerolineae bacterium
ACAATACGACCTTGGGACCAGCGGTCCCATTTGTAGATGTGTACATCAGTACCACAGATAGATGTAGCTTTCACCTTAATCAATACATCCCTTGAGCCTGGTGAAGGGACTTGAGTTTGGATAAGCTCAAAGCCAGGTTTGGCCTGTAATTTAGCAATAGCTTGCATTGTGGGCATTAATATACTCCTTAAATCATTTGGGGGATTTTAAATGGGGCATTGCCCGGCTGCCATCCCTCTAAAGCTGGTTTTAGCATAAGGAAAAATCTATAGTATATGTTACAATAACTATGGATACCATGATTAAGACCTTAAAACTGGATTTTAGAGAAGTTACACGGAAGCTTTACTCGGCAATGCCTGCTAGACTCAATACCGACATTGTTTATAATATGAAACTACTATCTTATAAAATAGTATAGCACGCACAAATAAACCCTACAACGGGCAGAGGACTACAATGAGGATGACATGTGTAACTACTCAATAAATAAGTAAACAATCAACCTTTTCCTTCCTATGCGCTTCATGGTATACTAAAGACTAGGGGATTAAATAACTTACACGCGCGTTACTTCTTATAGTTATTGGTCCCTGAATACAAAAACTAAATCACCTTTGTGGAGGCATCACAGATGAAACATTTCCTCACGCTGACCGACATTCAGTCGGAAGAATTGCAGAAGATATTAGATCTGGCTGTAAAACTCAAGGAAGAGTGGAAGGCGGGTGGTAACGAGCCAATTCTTAAGAATAAAGTCTTAGGAATGATTTTCCAAAAGCCCAGTCTTCGTACCCGAGTTTCTTTTGATGTCGCTATGTTGCAATTGGGCGGACATGGCCTGTACCTCTCTCCCAACGAAATCCAATTGGGTAAACGCGAGAGTGTCGCCGACGTAGCACGGGTTATCTCCCGCTATGTCGATGTGGTCATGGCCCGTGTTTTTGCACATGCCGACATTGTGGAACTGGCTAAATATGCCAGTGTCCCTGTGATTAATGGGCTTTCAGATCATGCACATCCCTGCCAAGCGATGGCCGATTTCCTGACCATTCTGGAACATAAGGGGAGCCTGAAAGGCAAAAAGCTGACCTATTTGGGTGATGGCAATAACGTTTCTACATCCTTGCTCTTTGCTGCGGCAAAATTAGGGGTCGATTTCGCGATTGCGACACCACCAGGTTACGAACTTCATCCCGGCGTCTGGAGTCTGGGTGAACACTTGGCTGCGCAAAGTGGGGCCAAGATTATGGCGACTTACGATCCTGTGGAAGCGCTTAAGGATGCGGATGCCATTTACACCGATGCATGGGCCTCAATGGGCCAGGAAGCCGAAGCTGAGAAACGGCGCAAGGTGTTCCCCCCTTACCGTATTGATGCGGAGAAATTGGGATATGCCAATGCGGATGCGATTGTCCTACACTGTCTGCCTGCCCATCGGGGTGAAGAGATCACAGACGAGGTTGCTGACGGGCCACAATCTGCGCTCTTTGATCAGGCAGAGAACCGGCTGCATGCACAAAAAGCTATTTTGGTTTGGGCTTTGGATTTAGATTAAGTTCATAATACATCGAAATAGCATTTGCCCTATACTATAAAGTAGAAGTAAGGGGGTAGATTTTTCCCCCTTACTTCTACCTAATAATATACAGGCTCAGGGTAATAATATAATTTGATGGGGGGTGCTCTGTGGCAGGAAATCGTTATAAATTTGAGCAAGCAATGCAGAAGGCCGACAGCCTGGTTTGGTCTGAGAAGTGGCATGCCGCTATAGAAGCTTATGGACGTGCGCTTGGGGAATTCCCCAGTAATACCACTGCTTTGATGGGTTATGCCTGGGCACTGTTCCACACAGATAGAACTATTGAGGCTCTGAAAATTTACCTGCGCTTAACAGAGGTGCAACCAGACGACCCCGGTCCTTTTGAGCGTGCAGCAGAACTTTATGAGAGATTAGAAAAATACGCCGAGGCGGCCACTATGTATTTAGGGGCGGCTGAACGTTATAGAAAACAAGAAGCAGAGAATGAATTACAAGCCTCCCTAGAAGCCAGTGTGCGGAATAGTCCGCACCAGGCGCAAATTTGGGGCGAATTACTTAAGTACTATGAAATTCAACAAAACAATGAAAACGCAATCCTGTCTGCCTATTGGTTAGCCTATCTTTATCAAGAAGAACATGCTGACTGGGCTATTGAAGTATGCCGGCAAATGCAGAAATTTATTCCTGGGGACCCACGCATTAAGAATGTGCTGCAAGCCTTACAGAGTCACAGGGAGATACTAGAACCCCCCGGTATAGGCTCAGAAATACCTATGCCAGATAAGAACGAAATGGCTGAGGGTGAGGATGAAGAGGATGGAACCCAGGGAACACCCACCGAACAAGCACAAAAGCGCGCTTTAGAGGATTTAGCACAATCTATCTTTTCGGAGGACAAACCCAAACCCCAAGGGATGTCAGAGATGGAAGCTTCGCTGCTCATCAGCCAGGCCCTAGATGCACAGACGAAGGGTGACCTGGTAGCAGCTCAAGATGCCTATGAGAAACTCCTTAAAGCGCAAGTATATATGCCATCCATCGCTTTTAACCTGGGCTTGATTTATAAAGAGCAGATGCGTTTTGCTGAAGCTATAGCCCAATTTGAAGGACTGCGTACACATCCTGAGTATGTAATGGGCTGCAATTATGCATTGGGTGAATGTTATCAAGCACAAGGAAAGTTTGATATTGCACTTAAATATTTCCTGGAAACACTGAAGATCATTGATTTGAATACGATTCAGCATGAGCAAGCCGATGATTTAATTCGTGTATATGAAAGTCTGGCTCAGAATCTGGTTAGCACCGGAGAAGCCGAGCGCGTTAAAAAACTCAGCCACACTCTCGTGGATTTTCTAGGACAGCGAGGCTGGGAAGAGGAATTACTTAAAGCTCGTAAGCGTTTAGATGGACTGGCCCGGAGTGGACCGGTACTTAGTTTGGCCGAGATTGTGAGTCTGCCGGAATCAGAACATGTCCTGCGCTCTGTGGCATTGTCCCAGGAATACATGCGCCGGAACAAGCCCTATAAAGCGTTAGAAGAACTCTTTTTTACAATAGGGAAAGCCCCATCGTATATGCCATTACACCATCTCTTGGGTACGTTTATGATGGATAATGGCAAGATAGATGAGGCGGTAGACAAGTTCCGTATGATAGCCCACACCTATGAAATACGTAACCAGGCCAACCACGCGCTGGCAACTTACCAACAAATTCTGGTCCTGGCCCCGCTGGATATCAAGGTACACCAACGGACTATTGAACTCTTGATCCAGAGCGGGAACATTGATAAAGCGCTGGACCAATATTTACAGATGGCCGACGCTTATTATCAATTAGCACAATCAGACCGGGCGCGGGAGACCTATGCAGAAGCATTGAAGTTAGCCCCACGAGGGTCCGCCGGGAAGAACTGGGAAGTACGCATTCGCCACCGTATGGCGGATATGGATATGCAACGTTTAGATTGGCTAGGAGCTATCAAGAGCTATGAAGAAATTCTACGCATTGAGCCAGATGATGAACGGGCTTATTTAGGCTTGATGCGCCTCTATCCGCGTACCGGACGAGCACATCTGGGTATCAATACATTGGATAAGTTGTTAAAGCATTATCTCTCGAGTAAGAAGGCCCAAAAGGCATTGGCAATTCTTGAGGAATTAGTACAAGAAGACGAAGATAATATGGCCTTGCGGGCACGTATAGCGCAACTCAGTCTTAATATGGGACAGCGAGATAAGGCTTTAGAGCACTTGGATATTTTAGGTGATTTACAACTCGAAGCAGGGCAGAAGGAAGCCGCAATTAAGACGATTGAGATGATTCTATTACTTGGCCCCTCTGAAACGGGTGCTTATGAACAATTATATCGTGAGATGACCGGAAAGGAGCCACCTAAACCTCGTTAGTACTCCTTTCAAGGTATAATTGATGGGTAGTTTGACTGCATATGGAGCTTGTCTTTAACCCGTCAGCTAATGTTTGAAAAAGTACTGGCGAAGTATTACCGTGGGAACTAAGTTTTGAGTATGTGGGACCTAAGCTGGCTGATACAACGTCTATCCCCAATAGATATCCTAGATATTTGCCTGGTAGCCGCTCTGTTTTTTTGGTTATTCTATGCACTACGAGGTACACGTGCCATTCCCCTGGTACGGGGAGTCACGGTGTTGGTTATCAGCCTGGCAATGCTGAGCCGGCTGGTGCCCTTGCGGGCATTTTCATGGCTCGTTCAACAACTATCGCCGGCGATTCTGGTTGCTGTGCCGATCTTATTCCAGCCAGAATTGCGCAGGGCACTTGAACATCTGGGTAGAGGTGGTTTTCTACCCATTGGGCAGCGCAATGAGAATATAGACCTGATTCTCAATAAGATTGTCGAGGCGGCTAAAGTTATGGCCGGGCGGAATGTAGGCGCGCTCATTGTGTTTGAACGTAAAACAGGACTTCAAGAATACATCGAGACGGGTATTGTCATTGACGCAGAGGTCAGTAAGGAGTTACTCACCACCATTTTTGACCACCATACCGTACTTCACGATGGGGCTGTGATTATCCGGGAAGGGCGTGTGTATGCAGCTTCCTGTGTGATGCCTCTGACCTCGGCCTTTTTATCCGACCGGCATTTAGGGCTGCGTCACCGGGCGGCTCTGGGTATTACAGAAGAGAGTGACGCGATTGCAATCGTGGTATCAGAAGAACGAGGCGCAATTTCAGTTACTCATGACGGGCGTATTATCCGTGATCTGAATGCAAAACGGCTGACCTCTGTTTTAAAGACCTTCTTGGATAAGTCAACCCCTAAGGAAAAGCGCATCCTGGGACGGACACGTCATAAGAGAGAGCATTAAGAAAGGTACATTTGTTTATGGAGAAGAGCAGGCAAATTTTACAACATATTACTTCGTTAATTTTTTCCTTACTGCTTGCCTTTTTCTTCTGGGCAACAGCGACAGAGGTAGAAAACCCCACTCAGCAAAGGTCCTATAAGGATTATTTACCCCTAGTTATCGAAGGTGTTCCCGACGGAATGACCGCCTACAATGGAGAAGACACCCGGGTCAGTGTTGTATTACGCGCGCCCCAAACGGTATGGAATTCTCTCAAGACTGAAGAGATCCGGGCTTTTGTCGATCTCTCAGAGGCAGAAGCCGGCAAAGTAACAGTCCCTATCCAAGTTGAGGTAAACCGGGAACCGGTCCAAGTCGTAGAAATTAATCCGAAAGAGGTGACTCTGAATTTAGAGGAAATCCAAGAGAAGGATATAACAGTCAATGTAAAAGTGCTTGGTACTCCTATGCTAGGTTACGAAGCAGAGACGCGAAATCCGGTTGTGGCACCGCGGATAGTCAAAGTCCGTGGCCCGGCCTCTGTTATCAGTGAAGTCAAGGAGGTTCGTGCAACTGTACAACTTGATGGAGAACAGAGAGATGTGCAAGGGGATTATGACGCGCTTCCTCTGGATGAAGCCGGAAAAGAACTGTCCTATTTAGAAGTAAACCCCAAGCAGGTCACCGTCGGTATCAGGATACAGGCCCTAAGCGGGTATCGAGACCTGGCCGTTAAAGCTAAATTAGTAGGCCAGCCCACAGCGGGATATCGCATCACCAACGTGACCGTAAAACCCAACGTGGTCAGTGTGGTAGGCAGAGCTAGTGCTGTTCAATCAGCCCCCGGCTATATCGAGACTGAACTGATAAACCTGGAAGAAGCAACCGAAAGTCTTACAATTACAGCTTTTCTACAAATGCCGGAGGGCGTAAGTATCATCGTGCCACCAGCGCCGAAAGTGACCGTATCAATAGGTATTGAGGCTATAGAGACCGGGATAACATTAGACCGGGAACCAAAAATCCAGGGACTAGAGCCAGGACTCACAGTTACTGTGGAACCTACATCAACCGTGGTTATTTTGAGTGGCCCGATTGGCTTAATGGATGCACTGGACCCCGATGAAATAGAAGTAATTCTCGATTTGACGGAGTTAACTGTAGGCCAATTTACGTTAACACCGAGAATTATAACGCCAGAGGGCATCCGAGCAGAGAGCATCCTACCAGAATCTATTACGGTTATCCTGGAAAGATTACGCCCCTAGCTGTGAGGTCTGAATAAGCAGCGGGCAACGGTCC
>JAFGKB010000258.1 GCA_016928755.1 Anaerolineae bacterium
CCGGATTTCCCATATAGCCCCTCGCCAAACAAAGCTATCCCGCCGGCAATATCCCCCATATACGCACCGTATTCCTGGAGTGCCCGCGCGACCACCTGCGCACGAGGACTAAGCCCTAATGAATCCAAATCCAGATTAGGATCAAGTTGAATACGCGCCCCTTCCGGTATCGTATTCGGGCCACCGCGTCCATCTGTGGTACTGGCCGGGTTGACATAAACCCCTTCCCGTGGCGAATTGTAAGCCATCACTAAGGCATGATCAATATATCCCTCTTCGATCTCCTCTTTCATAATCAGGCCGGCAACCAGCGGGAACCCACTCCCTCGGCAACTCCCGGTACCGTCAGGCTGCACGCCATCTTCCTGAAGGTCAAAGACATATCCCCATAGAACCTGCCAACTATCCCCTACTTTTTGCGCTTGATACATATCCCAGGAAAGTTGCCGGCTTTGGTCTACAACTACCATATGCCCATCAGATGTGGGATCAGGCATAGCCTCTGGTGGAATAGGCACATTTTCTCCAAAACCGGAGCCGCATACGCCCCAAGGATTAACACAACGTACGGTGTGCAAGGGGGTGTTCTCATCAGCATAATAAACAGGAATGGTCCATTGATCGAGATTGATATAAACCTTGCCGTCGTTGCCAGATGTCTTAAATGTAGCTATCATTGTGGCTGAATTCGGATCAATGGAGGGATTAGTCTCAATGGGTGTATTCCAGGGACTGGCCTCACTGAACCAACGGCCCGGACCAGGAGTCGGCGTCGGTGTCGGTTCGGGTAACATAGTTTTTAAAGGCGGTAATTCCAGCACTTCAAAAGCATACCAGGGAATTTCTTTCAGGGCATCTGTAGTTAAAATACCCTCCCATGATTCATCGGGCTTACCGTAAAGCCCTTCGGCATAAAGCGTAATTCCCCCGCCTACATCGGCGACATAAGCGCCATAACGTTGCAGTGCACGAGCGATAGTATGTGCTGCCGGTGATAGATTGAGGTCATCCAGGTTAAGGTCTGGATCAAGCCGTATATGTCCCCCCATCGGGATTGCATTAGAGTCTCCTTGGGCATAAGTCACACTGGCCGGATGGACATAGATGTTTTTACGCGGCTCATCGTAGGCCAGTGCTAAGGCATGATTAATGTGTCCTTGTTCTATCTCCTCCAGGCGGATTAAGCCCGCAATCAAGGGGAATCCACTCCCCCGTGCACTACCTACTCTGTCGGTCTGGACACCATCACCGGCCAAGTCAAAGACATACCCCCACGTAACCTGCCACCCATTGGTATTATGTTGTGCTCCATACATATCCCAGGAGAGGTTCCGCTCTAAGTCCACCACTACCATATGTCCATTTTGTTCGGGGTCGTGAATGGCATCATCGGGAATAGGGACATCTGGGCCAAAGGGAGGATAACACTTATTCCATTCGTTAACACAAGGAACAGTATAAGTTGGAGTGTCAGCGTCGGCATAGTAAACGGGTACCGTCCAGTTATCAAGCGCAATACAGATTTGCCCGGCTGACACACTTTGCTGTAACGTATTTATCATCGCCTCTGAACTTGGATCAACCTCTATGTTGGCCGGGATCACCGTGTTCCAGGGACTGGCGTTACTAAAGGGTCGCCAGGCCGGTATCTGTCTGCTAATACCGGGGAGATATACGTAGTGGTCGTTATCTAGGGCACTTGCTTGATTGAAAGGTTCTCCAGGTATATGTGATGGGTTAGTCGTTGATAGCATACAAAACGCAATGCTTGCCGTAATGCTAATGATAATCACTATTATCGTGCTACTTACTAAAAATTTACTCATAAAACTAATTCGACGGGCGTCACGCCCACGCTCCCGTTTACTATGTAAGAATTTCATCTCTCTTTATTTCCCTAAAAAGCGCAATCCATAATCCCATATGGTTAAGCAGTCAATATCCCCGGTGATAGATAACGCACTGCGCGCACCGTCAGGCCAACGTCCTAACCTTACCAATGGGAAGTCGGCATTCTCAATTTGATTTAAAACCGGACGTTTATCCTCCGGTGTAAAATTCTCCTGGGTCAGTGAGAATGCGCATTGAGCTATATCCTGTTTGCGTTCCAGGATATAGCCCTGTTGTTGCAGGAAACTCACCAGCTCCGGTGCGGTGGCGTCTGTGTAACAAAGCCACGGTGCCACCGGAGTTTTAACTTTAAGCGTTTGGGTTTCCACACGTTGATAGTTGCTAAACCAAGGTTGCGTTGCAGTTTCCTGTACCTCTACATTACGTACCAGCATTGTCGTGCCCGGTGGGCCATTGACTGCAATCTGATAAAGAGTATTGTTCTCAAGCCTTGCCAGGTCTATGGTTGCCGCCGTCCGGGCCTTCCACCAACTGGTAATCTCGGCCAACGTTGCAATCCATACTGTCGGATATAGCTGTCTGGCTCTTTCCAAAACGGCGCTTAAAGGTTCCCGGCAGATTAGGGCACGTTCTGGGTGTAGGCCCAATGTAAACAGTTCACCTAACCCATAACTCTGCTGTAAAACCGCCAACCATAGGGTATTCATACGGCTGGTTGTATTCAATGCTAGGCGTTGTACCAAAGCTTCATCATCGGGTAAACTATAAGGTATCTGTACTATGCCGTCAACAATTGCCGGCACCGAAGGATATAAGTCAGCCGGTTGGGTCCCATAGAAGTTCTGTACATATTGATATGCCTCTGTATTATTGCCATTGAGCACATTCCAACCGAGACTGGGACTGCTATCATAACTAAGCCCTAATTCTCGTAGTGTATCCAGGGTATCCTTATTAGCGTGCAGATATGGCCCACGAAAGCCTTGTACCGGTATCCCTGCCCGGTTGAAAATTTCAGTGGCCTTTTTGAGTTGGTCGAGTTGTTCCTTTTGGGGAACTTCCCAATGGTCGATATGGCGATAGCCATGTATAGCGAACTCAATACCTTGTTCGTAGTATTTACGGACAATCTCCGGGTTACGCTGCAACACGACAGAAACGATAGGGAATGTCGCCCGGCTGTTATACCGGTCGAGAATAGCTACAAATTGTTTAAGGGCCGCATCCAATTTAGTCGGAGTTACACCGTAATTGGCAACAATATCAAAAGCGCGTTGTGCCAGTTTAAGCACCCCTTTTCCTCTTAAGGCAACTGCTATAGGATTCTTCATTAAATACTGATTCCTCGATTACTTAAGTTGGTTAAGAAAATCTTTGACGATATGAGCTATCTCACAAGTTGGTGGATTATAGGGCTTCAGGTCAAGAGTACGGATTTCTTCCAAGGCAGCGGCGAGTTCATCCATACTCTTGCACCAGATTAAATGACCTTCCTCCGATAGCACTTTCAGGATTTCGGTTTGATGCGTGTCCACACAAGTGGTATTTTCAACACTCAACAACTTCTTTCCTCTTTCCAAGACTTCAAAAGTAGTTCCCATCCCCCCTTGGGAGATAACGATATTAGCCTTATCATAGTAAGGTGCCAGGCTAGGAGCATAACGGAAGTGCTCACAATTCCGGGGGATATAATCCCCACGTCCTATCTGGATGACGACTTCTTCCCCTAAAGTGGGGGCTAACTCGTCAATAGTTTCCACAAGTAAATCGAAATCTGATGTACCAACTGTTACAAAGATCATAGTAACCTGCCTGCGAAAATAGCTTTCGGATAATCCTTTTTTAAGGGTTCCCACTGGACGAAAAAGAGATTTGCAATGCGGTACATAAACTTTCCTGTGGCGGACATCGAGTATACGCGGGAGCCGGTCTCAATGTGGATGATTTTAGACCCCATAATCTTTCCAAAAAGAGCGATGGGAATAACAATGTTGGCCCCACTACTCAGTATAACATGAGGGCGAGCTTTAAACCAGACCCCCACCTGTTGCAGTGCTGCCCGTGTTATTCTTAAAATGCCCCGGTAAGGTGCGGCCCGCCCCATAGGTAATTGTACATGGTATATAGGACCAGGGTAGGGAATCATCCCCTCTGAAATACGATCAGAGGTGGCGACCATATAATGATAATCATAGTTATCACCAAGCATTTTTAGCAACCTGACCATCTCAGTTGTGTGTCCACCATCGCCTAAGATAACTAAGAGTTTCATTGTTTATCTTACTCCCTTACTTAATATATACCCCGGTCAGCTTTGAGACGGGGACACAGGCTGCTTTTTGCCATTCTGTAGTGCTGCCTGAATCATACTTATGAGTTCTCCCGCCTTACGCTGCCATTCAAGCCGTTTATGACTCTGTAATCTAAATATCTCGTCTTGGTATGCCGGTAAGTTGTCGCGCATTTGTACCATAGCCCGGTAAATGCCAGCGGTTGTGTTGTCAACGTGCAAGGTCCCCTGATTGAAATACTCACGCAAGATGGGCCAATCTGAAGTGATAATCGGCTTACTCAACCATAATGCCTCAGATGCGCCACTCTGCATCGTATGGTTTTCTGTTGTTAGACACATGACGGCACTCGCAGTAGTCAACATACCATAAAATTCATCATCAGGTAAATAGCCGGTGAAATGTACATTGGGCGGTGCATTATCAATGACGTGTTGGTGCGCGCGTGCGTAGTTACCGGTGATATAGAGATTAATATCTGGTAACTTGGCAATCGCGGACATAACCTGGTCAATTGGTTCATCATAGGATGCCGTGCTAATCATCACAATGTTGAAGGCGTCTCTATCCATTTTATCAAAGGTGCCAATCTGGAATTGGGAAGGCACATCGGTTAAGATAAAGGCCGCTGCATCCCAATCCCTTACCATTTCATAAAGGTGCTCATTGGTTACTATTGTGGTCATTGCCCGGCGCGATAAAAAGCGATGTATGGGTAACGACCATTCCCACCAGGATGCACGTAAAGCGTCGGTGTGTGAGTCAATAATAAATTTTGCCCCACTCATCAAACTCCATAGATAGACTACCATAGGTCCAAAAATCGGTGGATTTTGTACAAAGATCACCCTGGGACGTTTCCTAAATAAGAGACCCACCGTCTGCAACCCTTGAACAAAGTATTTGAGAATAGCAATGAGTTTCCCCTGCCGTTTAGTGAAATAGACATACTCAACATCCATATCCAGTGCTTCAGCAATAAGTTTGCTGCGCTGCGTGCCGATTGGCGCACCCCAGATAAGAAACAGTGACTTAATCCCTAGTTTGGCCAGTGAAGTCGGTGTCTTATTCATTATCTTGTTCCCTGTTGCCGTGGTTGCCGGGCAAGGTCCCCGTGTGCCATTGGCTCATTGTCTTGAATTCCACATTGGGGAAGCTGCTCATATAAGTGAATAATGATTCTGTATAGGGTAGCATATCCTCAGCCCTTAATCTGTATAACAACCCACGCAAGCGTAGCCCGTGCGCACGTATATAGGAGGGCTTCAGATATTCCAATTTGGCTGCCGATTCCCAATCCCGGCTGTTTTTCTTACCCCACCATTTAGATATAAATTCTGTGGGGTGAGCCAGGTATACGATAGGCTTTCCCGTTCTTTGAGCTTCGGCATAAAGCAGCCTAAACAGAGACTTCATAAAGGACAAACCAAAGACCCTCAAAGCAGAAGATATGAAAGGTAAAATCGCCGCTGAGACTGGCACTTCCCAGATAGGTAGTTGCCCCTTTTTAAATGCACTCTCAGCATTAGGGCGATATGGCTTTCGGGGAGCCTTAATCCAACCCAAATTAATCAAGTTGGAACTGATAAAGTCAACACGTTGGGAACAGACCGAGCTATCTGTCGTATAGCCCAGTTCTGCCAAAATTTTCAAGGTAGTGGCAGAGATTTTGACCCTTGGCCCTCGGAATGCACGCACCGGTTCGCCGAGCATCGCGTTTAGCGTCTCTGTTGCCTGGGTAAGATAGCGTCTTTGCATATCCTCCGGCATGCGGTCGTAGTTTTCCTCACTGCCGTGGGTCAATCCGTGACAACCTATCTCATGTCCTTGTGCCTTGAGTTTGATAAACTCCTGCGGATATTGGTAGACCGGTTGCGCTGTAAAGAAGAATGTAGCCGGAATCCCCAATTGGTGGCACATATCCATTGTAGAATTTAAGGCCCAAGTCCGCTTTTCAAAGGGTATCCATTGGTCTGGGTCTATATCCCATGTAATAAGAATTGATACAGGTTTTTGTTTTTTCATAGTCTTAGTTTTTTTAGTCATTAATAAGTCCACGGCGAAAAACCGGGGTCTGGTGAATCCACTTATGTGATTTCAATATCCAAGTAATGTTGGTAAAGGGCTGCTAGTTGTTCGATATTCTTATGAGTGTTAAAAGCTTCCACAACTTTTTGACGGCCTTCTTTTCCCAACTCCTCACGCAAGGATTTACTTTCCAGTAACTGTTGTAACACATCCGCCAATGCTAACGGGTCTTTCTCTTTAACTAATAATCCGCTTTTTCCATTCTCAATAAGTTCAGGAATACCGGATACATAAGTTGATACAGTGGCAATTTCCATCGCCATAGCTTCCATCAGCGAGACGGGGATTCCGTCCATATCACCATCGGATGCTGTAACACATGGCAACACAAATATATCCGTCTTGTTGAGATATGGTTTTAACTGTTCCTGGAAAAGCGCGCCGGTTAACTCCACAGTATCCTCTAACCCATATTGAGCTACCAATTGCTTCACCAGGGGCATCTCCGGCCCATTCCCCACAATAACACAATGAAAATCCACCTTCCGCTCTGCAAGGATTCTGCATGCTTCTACCAGGTAGGGTGCGCCTTTTCTCTCGGCCAATTGTGCGACAAAGAGCAGTATAGGTGTTTTGTTAGCGGGTTTAGGATCTGGCGGGATAAATTTCTCCGGGGAGACTCCACAATGCACAATATGCATTTTGTCTTTATGCCCTTCGCCAGGCACAAAGCCCGCCAACATCTCACGGCTGAACTCCGATATAACGGCCATAAACTTAGCTTCCCGGATTTTTTCCTTGATAAGTAACCGGTTAATATAAAAGATGTTATGGGCCGTAAAGCTAAACGATATACCCAATAAGCGCGCAATCATCAGGGCCACAGAAGCCGCTGTGATAGTGAAATGCGCGTGGATATGCCGGATATTCTTTCTCTGCATTTCACGGGCCAGGTAGACGGCTTCACAAAAGTGTAGAAAGGTGCGCCGCCGGTTGTCTAAACTCTCGCCTTTGCGCGTCAGTACAAAGAACAATGTCCCCAGGTATTTGAGAGGGTGTGTGACCAAGAAGTACAGATGTGCACCTATAAAAGGCCGCCAATGAATAGGAAAGACGTAAGTGCTATCGGCAACCAGGTGGCGTGATTCGTGAGATAGTTTGTTCTTATCCGGTTTCCAGATGGCAAAGGTCTCAATGTCGAATCCGGCTTCACGCAAGGCCATCACTTCCCGGTAGACAAAAGATTCGGTTAACGAGGGAAAAATTTGCCCAATATAGGCAATCGGGGTTGTCTTTTTATCAGCATTAGGAGTGTGCTCTTTTTCCATAATGCCCTCTTTTATACTTTCAGCAGTTTGCGATAGAGCGCTAAGTGTTCCTTGGCTTGATTTTGCGCGCTATAGTTATCAACTACATGTTGTTTAGCGGCTTGTCCCATTTGCATAGCCAACTCAGGGTTATCTAAAAGTTGTATAATACCTGCGGCCAGTGCCTGGCTGTTGCCCGGTTCCACAATGACGCCTGTCTTCCCCGCTATCATAGCTTGGGTCGTGCCAGATACAGCCGTCGCAACAATGGGCTTCGCGGCGGCCATAGCCTCCAGTAGTGCCACCGATAGTCCCTCCCAGAGTGAGGGCAGGACAAATAGCTCGCTGGTAGCTAAAAGCGCCGGGACATCCTTACGGCTCCCCAGAAAGTGGATATTATCTCCTAACTTTAGCTGCTCTACCTGGGCCTCTAATTCCGCTTGGAGTTCCCCTTGTCCGATAAAGAGCGCGTGGACGTTGGGATATTTTTTAACAATGGCGGACATTGCATCAACTAGATAACAATGCCCCTTTTGCAATTGCAATCTGGCGACTATTGCCAATAAACGGGCGTCATTATCAAAGCCTAATTCCTGGCGTACCGCATTTGTATCTACCGGTTGCTCGTAACGCCTGACATCCACCGCATTACAAATAACTGTAATCTTTTTGCCTATCGGGCCAATCTCCCTAATCATAGTGTGTTTGACCTCTTCTGAGACGGCAATAAATCCGCTGGCAAAGGGGGCTGTTAACCGGTAAAGAAGATTATGAAAGAAGCGTTTGGGTTTCAGTGTCCATTTATGCTTCAGATCTTCTATCGTTACTCCAAATTTCGCATTTTGGAAGGTCCAGAGAACAACCCGTGCCCGGCTTGTGTAGCGGAGAGGCAGCACTAGGAAGTTAAGGATGTTAAGCAGTTGGGTCTGGATAACATCAATGTTGTATTTCTTTATCAAGTGCCGGAGTGCGCGCCAAATTTTGACCATATCAGCCAGGAATAAGGGAACGGTAACGATACTATAACGTCTTTCCGGCAAGATTTCTACTTTGATGCCGAGCGCCTCAATATCCTCACGTAAAGGCCCATCCTTAAAAGTGCAGACTATAGGTTCACACGCATCAGACATTTTCTGGTATTCGGCCAGGGTACGGACGACTTGTTGTGCTCCGTCACGTTTGAGATTGATAATCAAGTGCATAACGTTGATCTTTCGTGTCGGCATTAGTTTCTTCCTTTCTTTTTAAGAATAGACAGTCTTAACAGTCGTACAGTAACTTCTTTTGTTAAGCTGGCTGCCCATATTCCTGGGCCACTTGCTGAATCCACTTTGGAGCGGCGGTGTCTTCTTTTTCCATATACTGCTGGACGATGCTGGCAATGATGCCCAGGGACAACCACCAATTCCCATTCGGGAACCAGGAAAAGCGCATATCGACAAATTGACTGACAATAAAATAAGCACCAATTGAGAACCATAAAATAAGTAATAACCGGCGGCTCCAGAATCCTTCTTGAGGTAGACGCGGGAAAACCTTAATGGTAAGTTTTAACCACCAGAGAAACGGGAAGAGATAGAGTATAAAACCGATCAGGCCGGTTTCTGCTAATACTGTTAAATAGGTATTATGGGATGTTCCCTCCTCTACATCCCACTTAGTAGGGGCCGCATTTCCGACCCGTTCAATAAAGCGCCACGCATGGAGGTCATAGCCGGCAAAACCCCATCCAAAGAGTGGTTTATGGAGGAAGAGCTGTTGGCCTGCATGTGCCAGTACTACCCGGCTGTCAATTGTGCCCTCAGTGCCAAAACGCTTGAGGGCATAGGCAATCTCAACTGTGAACATACCTGCCAAAATCATCAGTAAGGGAAGGGCAATTAATACCAGGACAAACATAGTTCTGGGATAAAGAACTAACAGACCTAGTAACACTAAGGCCAAGGCCAACCAACATCCCCGGGTAAATGTGAGAAACACACTGGCCCCACTCATAACGAAAAGCATAACTAGTAAGTTCTTGACCAATCCCTCGGCACAGTTCACGGCATAATGGAAGATAAAGACCATCAGGAAAATCAGAGTATAAGAAAACTCTATCGGATTATGGAATGGGCCAGACATCCGTATCTCGCCATCGTCACTCCAACGCTCAAAGTTCCATATAGCCGGCATCGTATCCGGCGCATATCTGGACCAAATTCCCAGGAAAATCAGGGCCACAGTGATAATCAAAAATACAGGCAACAGACTTTTTAAATCGCGTTCACTGGGACTAACAAACCTGATTAACCAATATGCCGCGAATCCCACAAAAACCCGATCATAAAGCTCATATAAATATAAGAAAGGACTGTTTTGAGTAAGTAATACCGAAATCGCCGCGAATACCAAATACAATACCATAGAAAACTCGGCTCTGCCCAACCGGATAGGGTCGTAATCCTTAATCTCCAATAATCGAGCCAAAATAGTCAGGCCCATTGCCAATGGTATAAGAGCACGATGGAGACCCCAGAAAACATAACTACTGACCGTATCAAAGGGTAAAAAGGGCATTAACAATAGCCAAATCATAATAGCTATAAGCGGATACAGGTTTAACAATATGCCTAATGGGACGATGCTCACGATAGGCACGGCCAAAATCCACATATCTTTACTGATTAAGAATGCAACAACGATACTCAGCACAATACTACCTAAGAGTGGCAGCGCGTAAGGCAGGAAATAGGTTTCCCAAAAGTAAAGATATTTATTATTATGCTCTTTAACGTTTAAAGTTGAATTTGTCATATTCGCTACCGATATCCAATACCATATTCTGTATAAAAAAGCCGGCTTCTGTTAGCGTGTAAATTTTTTAAAGAATGGGATACGGTTTAACCGCTGTGATAACCGTCCGATAATTAACTTATCTTCTTCTGATAAACCCAGCAAGACGATAATGCCACCATAAGTCAGTCCCAATATAGCCATACTGGCAAGTGTACTCCATACCCCATCCGTAAAGACCCAATTCACCATAATGTAAGTGATGGCCGCGGCAGTACTCCCGGCAATCAAGGGTTTTAGGAATTCACGGTTATAGGGCAACACTCGGAATAATACAAAGACTTCGGCGATCAAGCTCAAATCTACAATTAACAGACTTAAGGTAGTAGCCTGTGCCGCTCCGACTACGCCGCCTTCAGGAATTAGCCATAAACTCAGTACAATGGTCAAGGTAAGCCGGATAATAGAGTTTATGGTGTTTAGCCAAGAACGCCCGGTCATCACTATCATAACCCCGCTGATCCCGGTCGCTGCCCCGGCCAGGTCTTTCAAGGCCAGGATAACAAGGGCCGTTGCCCCTGCTACAAAGCTCTCACCAAAAATGGATAGGATAAACTGCGGGAAGAAAACAACCAGTAAGAAAAAGGGAAAGTTAAAGGTAAAAGTCCATTTTGTCATTGTCTGGTAGAAGTGCTTGAGCTTTTCGTCGTCTCCATTGGCGTATAGTTCGGAGACAATCGGCATAGCTATCATAGAGATCGAGTTATAAAAGGCCATCCCCACCATTGTGACCCGTAAAGCAACCGTAAATATACCCACAGAAGAAACCGTACTCAGGGAACCTAATAACAGAGTGCGTAGATTTGGGCCGAAGAGTGTAAGCAGTTCTGCCATATAGACCGGTAACGCAAATTTTAGCATTTTACGGGCTTGCGGTATGCTGAAACCCGGCAACTGGCGTAAGGGGAATAGCTTATTAAAGAAATAAATCAGCAGTATACAAGACCCCACTACCGCTAATGAATAAGCCGTAATAGCTTTAACCGCGGTTAGCCCTGTAATAGCCAACAGAATAGTCAAGACGATTTTTAGCACTGTGAGTGCAATATCCTGGCCAATAGCCCGGTACTGCATTTGTTTAAAGCCCTGGGCCGCAGCTACAGCAATAGAGGCCAGGGTACCGCAGGGGAAAACGAGCGCGATAATGCGCAATAGGGGGGCTAACCGGGAATCATGGAATATAGAAGTCGCTAACGAATCCCCAAACACGACAACGAAAGTGGTTGCCAATATACTAAGGATTAATGGTATTATTAGGCTTACTTGTAATGTCTTCCCCAATGCTTCTTTGTCTTGACGGCTGGCATAAACGGGGATGAAGTGCATTAAGGCAGTGCCTAACCCCAGGGGCATTATGCCGACAATTAAATAGAAAGTTGAATCGGCCAAACTATAGAGACCATATTGCTCATCGCCCATCAAACGTGCAAATATCAGTCCCAGTATAAAGCTGCCGGCGTATCCAAACAAGGTACCAATAAAGATAATCCCGCCCCCCTTGGCTGCGGTGAGGAGGTTATCTGTGGTAGCTTGCTCAGGTGCCGGCTGAGACGGTTTCGCTGAGACGGTTTCCGGTTGCAGAGCCGCATTAAGCATAGCGTGTTAGGCCCTCCGGTGCCGGATTTGCCAGAATGCAATGGCGAGAATGATTAAGATAGCTGCTCCTGTAGCTACAATCAATGGAATAATCCAACCCGGTCTCTCAACGGTCTCCACTGATGATTCTTCCCAGGGGGCTGCGGTGGGGGTAAGAGTTGGTGTCAGGTTTACTGTAGGGGTGACCGTATCCGTAATTGATTGGGTAAGTTCTGGTATAGCACTTTCGATAATACTGGCTCTACCACCTTTTGTCAGCTCGCGGGTATCAAAGGTACGCACCTGTGTTTCTCTGACCAAAGTTAAATTTCCTCTAGCAGCCCAGGCTTGACTGGCCAACAACGTGGCTGCCTCACTAACGCTTTTGTTGGTGGTACCGGTAACAGCAAGTATGGCTTTTTCATTATTCCAGGGGGAATTTATAAGCTGCAAATAACCCAGACTTACATCTGAAGATAAGCGCAGGATAACATTATTTAATTGTTGTTCAATGGTATCTGTCCCCGGTTGAAAAGGTTGGGGAAGTCGTTCGTTAAGTTGTTGTAGGAGGGGACTGCGCGTTGGCCGGCCAATTACAATGAGATGTCGCTGACTTAAAATTTCTTCTGTTAAATCGTGTTGTAATGTCACTTTGGGAGCCATACCGTCAGCCCCACTGGCAGCACCAAGAGCAAATGCAATGTGTAACGCACTTTCCCATTCTGCAGTTTCAATTTCAGGTGGTAGAACAAAGAGCACATCACTTAAATTAGATTCCTTCGTAAAAGGATAGGGATAGAAGCTCAGGTCTAAGAAATTAAAGTCTCCCAACTCATGTTCCAGGTAGAGAGCAGAACTTTGATTGATGAGTAGCCACACGTTCATAGCACAATCATCATAGGGGTGGAGTTCAGCTTGAATAACAAGTTGATTGCTTTGCCCTGGGTATGTTAAGTCTGCCGGCAGATTAATCTCTATCTCCCGGTTATTAGCCGTCTCCTGACTCAGTGCTAGAGTTGCTAACGGGACATCGTTTAAGACAATATTCAACAACGAGCTATCATAATCCAGTAACTGTGAATGGCTGAGCTTAAGCGTAAGTTTTGCTTTATCTGTAAGCTGCCAACCTACCGGTAGGTCAAAGTAATACACAGCTTCCCCAGAAAAACTCTGTAGTAATCGATCCTTATATCCTAAATCCCCGAAGGTTAGATTTGTCGCTTGAGATGCCGCTGGGGCGTCTTGCACCGGACGTACTGATTGCACTAAGGCAAATGCGCCCTCCATATCAGGGAAATAGCTGTCGTGGCTCATTGCTAAACTGGCTTTATAAAGGGCGGCATCGGTCAAGCCCGTAATCATTAAGATGGCTTTGGTAGGATTCCAGGGTGATACTATCTCTTGAATCACCCCATCGTTTTCGGGGACAGTCTGGGATTCATAGGTGAAGAAGTACTGGGTTTTATTAGCCGGCGATGTATAGAGAGAGTTCTCCGTGGCCCGTGTAAGTTGGAGTGTAGTCGTCAATGTATTTACATTTACGGGCTGCGCTGAAGCTATCTGTTGGTCAAGTATAGTCGCGGTATTATCAACTACAGTATTAGTGATAATGTTGTTCACACGAACGTTGAATGTATAGTGGGCGGTTTCTCCGGCTTTAAGTTCACCTAGAATCCATTCTATTTGGTTAGCCTCTAGTTGCTCACACTCCGGGGAGCAGTTTAGCCATTCCGTTTGTGCCGGTAATTGATTGACCAAAGTCATCAACTCGATAGGGTCTGATTCCGTGTTGGTAACGGTCAGCGTGTAGGTCACTTCATCACCGGGTGTCGCTATTGCTGGGCCGGTGCTTGATAACTCTAGCCGGCGTTCCCGATAGGTTACAGGCATTAAGCCCGCCTGGTTTAAGTACGTAAGAAGCTGATTTTCCCCCGGTTTTCCAATTACAATAAGATGGTCTGGAAGGCCGGACTCAGTATCTATCTGTTGGAGCATTTCTAAATCGGTGGTACTGCTGATGGCCATATTATAGGTCAGTCCCCCCAGTTTAGCGGCTACAGCAACTGCCCCATTGAGAGTATTCTCATCTAAAGCAACCGGTAACACAAATTTAACAGCATCCGGTTCAAAGGCCCGCTGGTAGAACGGGCGCGGATAAACGCTTAAATCAGGTTCAATAGGAATATTCTCATAGTTCAGGGATAGAATAGTCGGGGCATGGATAATCAAGCGTGCCTTATGGGGAATTTCGCAAATATAGCTTGCATCCAATGTAAATTGGAGACTGTGCACATCCTGTGCTCTGGAGTTCAGTAAATCCGCCGGTAATTCTATGCGCACTACCTCATGTTCTACATTAGCCTGGCGAATTTGTGCACTTAATTGAATCCGGTTATCTAAGGTAACGGTTAGATCACCAAAAAAGGGGGGAAAGACTCTCGGCTCTTGAATTTCTGTCTCGATATAGGTATAGCTAAAGTCTAAGTCTACATAGCTGCCCTCTTGTATAACCCAGCTTTGTGGTATATTAAAATTATACTCGGTAACACTGTGCGGACTGCTGAGAACTCTTTCCTCATACCCTAATTCTTCAAACGTGAGCTGTATATTCCCGGTCTCAGGGGGTTGTATTTGTGCCAGGACTATATTCACTGGCGTACTTATGTATGCCAGTAATAAAAAGCAAATGCTCGTTGCTAACATAATAGTGCGTAGTTGTCTCATAGGTTTGTCCTTGTCGTGTTCTAATTATGATTTCCATTGCCTTGGAATAGCTGTACTTTTCCATAGCCCGTAGTTTCGGCTTGCTGTAATGCCTGACGGGCTTTTGTAAACAGCTCTTCTTTCTCAGTTCCATTGTGATCATAAGCGACTAAACCCGCAGCACTACTTAAATTAAGTTTGATACCCGATGCCTCGACCTCAAATGCCGTCCAGGCGATACGGGTTTGTAGTTGTTCCATTAATGCCTGGGCTTCAATTTGTGACATGTCAGGCAACAAGAAAGCAAAGAGAGTGTTATCGACCCGTGCCATAATATCTTCAGCACGTAAGTATTGCTTTAAGAAGACCGCGACCTTGCGTAGTGCTTCATTTTGTACTTGTTTCGGCAAGGAGGCACTATGGATTAATTCTAGTTGATCCACATTCATTAAGGCCAATGTCAACGGGTACTCATTGCGCTTGGCACGGCTCATCTCTTCACCAAGTCGCTGCGTGAAGTAGCGTTTGTTGTAGGCTCCAGTCTCGGTATCCAGAATCGCAAAGTTTGTAAAATCCTCTACCGGCGCTTCCAAATAAGCAGACAGGAAAGCCAAACCAATGCCCAGGGCCAGACCAAAAACCCCACCTAAGCCGATGTTTAAAGGTTTATTGGGTTTTACTGGTTCCTCCGGTGGCGCATCGGGAATATCAAGCTCTTCCATTCGATAAGTTTCATACAAGTTTGCTACATAGGCTACAGTCTCTTGTCCAACCATTTTCGCGTATTCGGTGACCAGCTCTTTGTTTTCACCCTCAACCACAATTTCCATAACGTTGGTACCGGCCCGTACCCGGCTGCTAATCTCAAGTTCTCTTTGTTGCGTATCCGTTAAGCCTAATCTACTTGCTGCCTGTTTCCGGATTAAACTGCTGATAGCAACTTCTGTATAAGTTGTCGCTATTTCCGCGCGCCGGCTTAAAATTTCAAGGCCATTGGCAAAACTGCCTGTGTTAGGAAAAGTATCGGTTGGTGCCACAACGTAGGTAACCACTACCTCATAAATAGGCATCTGGGTAAATGTAAATATAACTGTGGCAGTTAATGTAACCAGGAATGCAATACAAATAATCCACCACTTTTTTAAGAGTATGCGTAAATAACTCTTTAGTTCCATGCCACCCTCCTTTGAGGATTTCTATAACTTTGGGAGACAGGGTAACGACTATATTGATTTTGCTCTCTCAAGTTAATGCTTAAACGAATCATCTATTAGTATACCTTAAAATAGATAAATATATAATTTTTTTTCGTTAAACCCATTATCCATTACAGTATTTAGGGGATTTTTTGCAGGTGTTAGGTCTGCAAAAATCCCCTTTATGTATTGCCCACAAGGGCTACGTTAAAACTACTCGGCGCCTTTGCCAGTCAGTACGGTACTAAAGGTTAACCATAAGATTCTGAAGTCCTCAGCCAAACTCTGTTTTTCAATATACTCAACATCATATTCCACAATACGGTCAAAAGAAATGCCACTACGGCCTCGTACTTGGGCTAGGCCTGTGATCCCCGGCAATACTTCCAGGCGTTCGTGATGCCAAGGCTGGTATTCCTCAACTTCCCAACGGACATTGGGACGAGGCCCCACCAGACTCATCTCTCCCATAAGGACATTTAGAAGTTGCGGCAGTTCGTCAAGACTGGTCTTACGTAGGATTCTGCCCATCCGCGTGATTTGAGAGGCTTTAACAGGCTTGAAAACCGTATCATTTTCTACCTGCAGGGCCTCTTTGCTGTTGACAAAGACTTTCATAAATGAGCGACGAAAACTGTTTTCCTCTTTTTTGGTCTCAACTTGTAGGTTATTGAGATCCAGTTCTGTTTTCGGGCCACTATTCCCATCAATTTTTCCATGCACGAAAGCTTTCATAAAAGCCCGGTGGAAGCTGTCATCCAGGTTATGTTGCATAGTGCGAAATTTAAAGATTTTAAAAGCCTGTCCGCCTTTGCCAATGCGTTCTTGAACAAAGAATACCGGACCTGGAGAATCAAGACGGATAGCAAGTGCACATAATGCTATCAGCGGCAATGTTAAAGGCAACGTTATAAAAACTAGGGCTATGTCCAGTAGACGCTTTGCTGCTTGATAGAACCTACGGTATGGAAATACCTGTGGCTGTTGGTTAATGATTACCAGATTCATAAGTCTCCCCTCCTTTTTGTCATCACTTTCTATTTCATTCTGTTACTAATGGCCGTGTAGTTAACTTCGTATTGACAAACTCCACATCCCATTTAGCTTCTGCGTCTAAATCTTCAATTGCTTTTTGTACTAATGTCTCAAAAGTAACAGCATCCTCTGGGAAGGATGCTGCTCCAATTTTGAGCGAAATATCTAATTGCTTCGCTACAACATCGTGGAGCCAATTCTTTAAACTATCCAATTCTTGCGCCGAGAACTCCGGCAGTAGAAGGATAAAGTGGTCATCCTTATGCGCAATGATGTCATAATCCTCAAATTGATTACTCAAGGTCTTGGCTATGTCAGAGAGCACATATTGTTTCATCATTGCTTGCTGGGCTTCCTGCACCATACGATCTAAGGCCACTTGAATGGACTTATCTTCAACACCAACCGCAACCATTACCAACGGACGTTGGTGGTTCCGTGCCCGGCGGAGTTCCTGGTACATTTTGACTTGACCGGTGGAGAAGCTTTCTAGTTTAGTGTCTAATGGGCCTATCGTAATATGGTTAATGGCTTGCTCAAATTCTGCTAATCCGGTACTTACATAGTGCGTCAAAACAATCGTCAAAGCTATAGAACAGGCTTCTGTGATAGTTAAAGGTAAATAACGGCCCCATACTCCCGACCCTTCAAAAGTTTTGAGGATGATAAACACAGGAACTTGCCCAGTAGTCAGTAACCATACCGGTAATGCTCGAATTTTAGGAACAAGAATAATAAGGAAAACCATCAAGGGAACCATCATATACGCAACTGTGGTCAAATTGAAAATCCCATTAATCCGTTCGGCGTTGTAGAAAAGAAAGAGCCAGATAACCAGTATTGTGATTGACAAACGCATTTTTCTCATATTGATGTCCCTTTCGCTTTTTAGCTTGCTGATAGAAGCACCTACTTTTATCGTGCTCTATATTATTCCTTAATTAAGTTAAAGCTTGCTCCTCTCTTGAAAAGGCCATTTGAAACCTTTTATAGCCTTAAAAGCCCCTATTAACCTAACATAATTGTAAGTAGTAGCTGTTTGGACGGCGTTGTTACAAGCCTAAAAATTTCTTAAAATTGACTCTTGTCTTACTAACCTCTTAAAATCCAATCAACAGGGGAAGCTACTTATCGCCTAGGCCGTTCAATGCTATAATTAGACTATGATTGTGTATAATAGTTAAAGAGTTTCCAGGGAGAGGGATAATAGATATGGATAAGCACTTGAAAATTGCCGTGATAGCTTCTGAATGTGTACCTTTTGTAAAAAGCGGTGGCTTAGCTGATGTCGTAGGTGCTCTACCTCAAGCATTACGTGAGTTAGGTCATGAAGTTATTGTTATATTGCCTAAGTATAGGGCTATTGATGAGCAAAAGCATGGCCTACAACCCTTTCTTAGTCCGCTAGGGGTTTGGATGGGCAATACCTTGGAATGGTGTCGGGTAAATTCCGCAACCACCAAGGCCGGGGTGCCGGTATATTTTATCGAGTTTGATAAATATTTTGACCGTGATGGTCTATACCATGATGCTGATTTCCGTGATTATAGTGATAATCCGCTGCGCTATGCATTCTTCACTCGTGCCGCACTACAACTCTGCCGTGATATGGGGTTCAAACCGGATATTGTCCATGCCCATGACTGGCAGACGGCTCTCGCCCCAGGATATCTTAAAATCTGGCATTGGGCGGACTCTGTTTTGGGCAACGCGGCCAGTGTTTTAACGATCCATAATATTGGCTATCAGGGTGTTTATAGTGCCGATTATTATGACTACACCGGCTTACAATGGGGAAATTTCACCTCGGATAAGTTTGAAGACCACGGGCGTATGAATTACTTAAAAGGGGGGATTCATTATGCAGACCTGGTCAATACGGTCAGCCCCACCTATGCAGAAGAGACCCGTGAGCCAACTTATGCCTGGGGGATGGCTCCCTATCTCAATGATAAAGGGGAGAACTATGTCGGTATTCTCAACGGGGTTGATTACTCTCAATGGGACCCCGCTATTGATACATTAATACCGGCGCAATATTCACCGGAAGATATGAGCGGAAAAGCTATCTGTAAACGCGAATTACAAAAGCATTTTGACCTAGAGGTAGACCCTGACATTCCAATTGTGGGTGTTATCAGCCGTTTTGCCAAACAGAAGGGGTTAGATCTGTTAGCCGAAGTAATAGAGAATATCGTCAATGATATGGCCGTGCAATTTGTTATTTTAGGTTCTGGGGATAAAGGACTTGAATCTTATTATGGCAAACTGTCGACTTGGCATCCGGGGAAGATTGGCAGCTATATCGGGTATAGTAATGAGTTAGCCCATAGGATTGAAGCGGGAGCTGACTTCTTTATTATGCCCTCAACCTACGAACCTTGTGGCCTAAACCAGATCTACTCTTTAAAGTATGGGACTTTACCCATTGTGCGCGCTACCGGTGGGCTAGATGATACCGTGGCGCAATATGATGAGCGTACCGGTGAAGGAACTGGCTTTAAATTCTGGCACTTAAGTTCCTTGGCCATCTATGATACTGTAGGTTGGGCTGTGAGCACCTTCTATGACCGCCCTAAACATATCCAGCAGATGGTACAACGTGCGATGGGGCAACGTTTCTCTTGGGAAGATAGTGCACAGGAATACGTAAAGGCTTATTACAAAGCTATTGAAAATAAAAAAGCGGTCTAGATTTATCAGGGGCAACGCATTTTCTCAAGTGCGTTGCCCCTGGCCGCTCCATTTTATTCTACAAACCGTTAACTTCACCCTCTATACTCTGTAGCCATTTTGCTATATTGACCAGTTCTTGTTCCATATTCTTGAGATAGTCCCGCTCTGAACGGATAAAGCGAGTGTAGGGTGCAATGGCTGTATTGATATTATGGAGGTTATTCTCTAGCTCCCGCTCAAACTGCTCATTGAGAGCCGCCATTAGTTGCTCGCGCATCCCGCTTATTTTTTCATGGAGTTCTTCTTTGACCTGCCGGCGACGGGCCGGGATGACAAATAACCCCAATACCGCTAACGTTCCTGCGGCCAGGATACCGGTCATATCAGCCGCCGTTGTCGTCGCTATGGTCGTAATCACCGCCCCTAAACCGATGGCACTCACCTCGACGAGCGCGGTGCTGGCGACGGCCCGCTGTAAGGATTCTGCCATACGGAAGGACTCTGTCTCCCGGTCATAGCTCTCTAGGGTATCTTGTGCCGCACGTCCCACTGTAGCCAGGAGTTTATCGCGGTCATAATCAAAGTTACCGCCTACATAGCCTACAATCCGCTCCGCGTGAATGTTCCGTCGCTCTGATACGCGCTCCATAACCCCTTGCCATTGGCGCAGGTTACTGGACACCAGCCAGTCTATAACTTCGGTGGTGCGCTTTTCAATAATTTGAGGGACATCGCCAACGATTTCATTTGCAAACTCTTCCTGGAGTTTTGACCGGTTGAGCAAATCGACAATCCGCCCTAAGCGCATAGTTTCATCGAAGTAAAGCATACCCCGGTTTTCAAATTCATGGAGGACATTTTCCACATCCGCAATGCGATAATGAAAGTCATGGATCATATCTTCCCGGTAGAGTGCGATCTGGCGTTCAATATCTTCAATAGTCATCAAGTCTTCTTTTAGTAATTCCAGCCGGCTATTGACAACACCCTTATATTTTTTAATGAGATGGAGTCCTACGCCCAGAGGATTATGTAGCTTAAGGCGGATCCGTTCTTTCTCATCCAGGGTATCAACGATATAGTCTTCTAATGCCTCGAAGCCGCTACGGGTTAGTAACTCGTCGGCTCCTGTTTCCTTGGCTTTCTGTGCCTGTTTGGCCGAGACCGCGAATATCTCCGGGGCAAATCCCAATAATTTACGGGCGTTTTCGGCAATGAATACCTGGATCTGTTCAATGGCCTGTGAATCTTGTAAAATGTCTATCTTATTCAGTACAATGACTGTCTTCTTGCCCCAATCACGGATCCGTTCGAGAAAGAGTCGCTCGCTTTCGGTAAAGGGCCGGTCGGCAGAGGTCACAAAAAGCACCAGGTCTGAACGGGGCACAAATTCTTGGGTAATAGCCTCATGTTCCCGGTGGATGGCATTGGTGCCGGGTGTATCCACGATATTGATCTCCTGGAGCAGGGGAACCGGGGCCGTCATTATGTCAACCCCCGCTTCTATCGCTGTATGTTCAAGTTCATTCCCATATTTAAGCAGATGGATGCGCGTGGTTGTAGGCGTTACCCCTTCCTCTAATACGGTTTGACCGAGCAGCGCGTTGATAAACGCGCTTTTCCCGGCATTAAACTCCCCTACAACAACCAAAAGAAATAACTCATCTAATTGGCGTACAGAACGCTCCAAGGCGCCCCGGTCCTCGTCGGTGGCTCCAAACCGGGCCAAAGTTACCTGGAGTTTATTGAGCCAATGTCGCTCCCCGGCCAGCAACCCCTCTATTTCCTGGCTTAAAATACGTTGAAGCATATATTTTGCCTCCTAGTTTTTAGCGGGTAATTCCCAATCACTCTTTAACGCCCCATAACAATAGGTGTCTATGCGTACCCCATCCGCATTACGGTGGTCCCCACGCAACACACCTTCAAGCTGCATACCGGCCTTCTCTGCAGTGCGGCAACTGGCGATATTACGGCCGTCACAACGCCACGTTAAACGCTCCCAAGGCCAGACTTCAAACCCCCAACTTAAGAGCGCGATCAGAACTTCGGTACCTAGGCCCTGCCCGGCGTGGCTGGCCCGAATCCACATTCCTATTTCCGCACTGCGGTTACTTAATTCTCCATTACGCAGATGATAGCCGGTTCCCCCTAAACATATTTGATTATCAGGGGAAAAGATGCCCAGGACAAACTCCTCGGATAGCAAATAACGTCCTCGAAAACGGCGCACTATTGCCAGGGCTTCTTCCTCAGTCTGGTGCGGTTTGGCCCAAGGCATAAAGGCCTTGAGATGCTTATACGAGCTATTTGCCGCTGCGTTAAGTTTCGGCGCGTCATCGAGTTGGTAAGAACGGATAATGAATTGATCCATTATCAACCGCTCAGGTGCAAAAAAGGCTGTATTGGACATAATGACCTCTCTACTTAGTGATTCTTAAAAGCATACCACACTTTGCCAGAAAGTGCATCTATCGTTTATAATACGCAAATCTTTACCCAGATTAGCGGAGAGAGCACAAAAGTCTTAAGTGTCTTTTACTACTACGGAGACTTTTGTGGTCTTGCAAAACTTTAAGGAGTTTATATTATGACCTTGTATTTATACATTACGGCCTTTGTGGGGGGGCTGGTTTCCCTTGCTTTAGAGATGACAGCTTCCCGGCTATTAGAGCCATTTTTCGGGACCTCAAACCTTGTCTGGTCCGCAATTGTGGGGATGATCTTGCTTTTCCTCTCTATCGGCGCAGCTATTGGGGGCCGGTGGGCCGACCGGTCCCCAAAACCGGCAACGCTTTATTCATTACTGGTTGTGGCCGGGGTTACCATCGCCCTCATCCCCTTTATCTCACGCCCTGTGCTGCTCATCGCGGCCCAAGGTTTTCTGAGTTGGAATGTCGGGCAAGTCCTGGGGTCATTTATGGCTACAATCATACTGTTCGCCGTGCCGGTGACGTTACTCGCATGCATTTCACCTTTCGTCACCCGCTTGTCTCTCACCGATTTAGAGCTTTCCGGCGTAATTTCCGGCCGGATTTCGTCGATTTCCACTGCCGGCAGCTTCCTGGGTACATTTCTGCCGACCCTCTTACTGACACCTATGTTGGGAACCCGGCGTACTTTTCTAATCCTGTCCGCAGTCACGTTGCTAATAGCACTCGGCGGGCTTTGGTTCGCGGAGCGCCGCCGATTTTTATATGCAGCCGGGCTGTTCCCCATAATTATAGGGCTGTTTTTCCTTAAGCCCGTTACGGTAAAACCGCAGGCGGGCCTGATCCACGAGCGGGAATCGGCCTATAATTTTATCCAGGTTATTGAAAAGACCCGTAAGGTGCGGTATCTATTGCTGAATGAGGGCCAGGGTATCCATTCGGTTTATACGCCGGGACAGGTCCTGACCGGGGGGACATGGGACTATTTCCTGATTGCCCCTTACTTTAACCCGGCTCCCTATTCGCCGGATGAGATTAAGAGCCTCCTGGTCATCGGCCTGGCGGCGGGAACCACACCTTATCAATACACAAGTGTCTATGGCCCGGTGGAAATAGACGGGGTGGAGATTGATCCCGCTATTGTGGAGGTGGGACAAGAATATTTTGGGATGACCCAACCCAACCTAAATGTGCATATAGCAGATGGACGTTATTTTCTCAATCAGACCGAGAAAAAATACGACGTGGTAGCTGTAGATGCGTACCGGCTCCCCTACATCCCCTGGCATCTGACTACGTTGGAGTTCTTCCAACAGGTGCAGTCACATCTTACCGATAACGGGGTCGTGGCTATCAATGTGGGCCATACCGAAAATGACTGGCGGCTGGTAGATGCAATGGTGGCGACCATGCGGCAAGTTTACCCCTCGGTGCATACGATAAGCGTGCCGGGAACTTTCAACGCTATTGTGATAGCGACAATGCAACCCTCAACACCGAAGAACCTGGAAGCTAACTACCCATTGTTGCGGGATCAGCGACTGGAGGCGGTGACCATCAGTGCTTATAACAATATCCGGGAACCGCAGCCCTCCCATCTTATTTTCACCGATGACCGCGCACCGGTGGAGCAGGTTACCAATGACCTGGTGGTGCGTTATGTCCTAGGTATTCAGTAGGTGGAATATGATTGAGATTACAATTCGTCCTGTAACTATAGAAGATGTTATATCTGTGACCCGGTTACTGGTGCAGTTGGGCTACAGTGCTTCTGAAGATAATGTTACGCAGCGACTAAGTAAGTTAGAAGAAATGCCGGAACATATGGTTTATGTAGCCGTTTTGCAAGATGGAAGCATGGTGGGCTGGATGCACCTGTATATCTATACCACATTACTGGCAGAGCCGATGGTGATGGTTGGTGGTTTGGTCGTCGATGCGGATTACCGCAGCCAGGGTATTGGCCGGCAGTTGATGGCCCAAGCAGAACGCTGGACAAAAGAGTTGGGTTATGAGACCGTCTATCTTAAGTCTAATTCTATCCGCGAACGTGCCCATGCTTTTTATCGCAACTTGGGTTATGAGGAAGTCAAAAGCCAGATTGCATTCCGCAAAACTGTAGGGTAACTTGCCCTACACAGACACGGGCAACCACAACGTAAAGCGGCTGCCTTTACCCACATCACTCTCCAGCGTGATATGCCCCTTGTGCAAATTCATGATTTCCTTAGATATAGCCAGCCCCAAGCCGGTGCCGGGCACGCTATTATGCCCGGCTGCTCCCCGGTAGAACCGTTGGAAGAGATTTGCCTGTTCCTCCGGCGAAATACCCGGCCCATTATCGGCGATACTTAACGTTGCCCAGGTCTGCTCGCCATTCTCGACCCGATCCATCTCTATCCATACCGCCCCCCCAGAAGGGGTATAGTTTAGGGCATTGGTGAGCAGATTGGTTAATACCTGTTCCAACAATTGAGCGTCAGCCTGGGAATAAATAGAATTGTGAGCAGCATACACGTGGAGGTGCAACCCGCGTTCCTGGAAGAGATACCGGCGATCATCGGCCAAAGTTGTCACTAATTGATTGAGATTAAGTTGTTGAAATTTAGGCTTAATTTTGCCCAAATCCAGCCGGGAGATATTGAGCAGATTCTCGATCAAGTATTGTAGACGTTTAGCCTCGCGGTCTACAGTTGCCATATAGGCTTCTCTTTTCTCTTTGTTACCCCGTTTGAGCAAGTCGATATAAAGCTGCAAGCTAGTTAAAGGAGTGCGTAACTCATGGCTGACATTGCTGACAAACTCCGACTTGGCGCGGTCGGCAGCTTGGGCCTGTTCCATTGCCTTTTGCAACTCACAGGTACGTTGTTGCACCTGCCTCTCTAATTCATCAGCGTAACCTTGTAATGCCTTGTATAATTCAGCAATTTCCAGGGCTTGTCCCACTGCCGCCGCCGCACTCTGTGCCAGGGCAATCTCCTCCGGCGTGAATACACGCGGTTCCACGGCATCTAACCCAATACTACTGACAACCCGCCCCCGTACAACCAAAGGCACCAGCAAAATGGAGATTGTTCCCCGGCGTTGCATTTCCAGGCGTATATCCCCCATACGTTCGTCAGTCTGCGCATTAGCGATAAATAACGGCTTTTTATGCTGAAAGATGAAGCTGTTGACTGTATTGCCCTGTGTTGGGATTTTCACTCCCATTGCACTAGGCCGGCCAGGGGTTAGGTATTCGGCTACAACGGTGGCCGCTGTTTCCTTTGGGTCTATCAATGTCGCTGCCGACTGGGGAAGATTGAAAGTTTGTGCCAGTTCTTTACAAAGCATTTCTAAAATTTTCTGTGTGTTCAGTGTCGAGGTCGCGGCTGTGATAATCTGGTTCAGCATCGCCAATTCCCGATTTTGGCGCTGGACGGCCTCTTCGACCAGCTTACGTTGGTGAATATCACGTCCTACCCCGATAATAGAAACGACTTGATCAGTTTCATCTAAGACTGCCGTATCAACCCATGCTAACCAACGCCAGCCCTGAATTGTCAAAGCCCTTTGTTCTATATAGGCAGTATGGGATGGCCCATAAAGTTCTTCCATAGCCTTGCGCGTGGGTTCCTGGTCTTCTTCATGGACCAACGGCATAAACATCTGGTTTAAAAGCTCATCTTCAGTCTTTCCGAAAAGTTTGCAATAAGAGGGGCTTACAAATTCAAACCGACCCTCAAGATCGACTTTGACCACCAGATCGGTCTGGTTCTCTACCAGGATACGGTATTTTTCCTCGTTTTCACGCAGTGCCTCCTGGGCATGTCGTTTTTGTTGTATATTGATCGTGAGAGCGGTAATGATTCCCCCCATCATTAAAAAGATAATGATAGCCGCCCAGGTCAAAGCTTTATATTCCTGGTAAAAAGATGGCGGCTGATTTTCTATGATCGCCCCATCCGGTAATTCGTTTAAAGCTATATTCCAGTATTTGACTTGCCGGTAATCAAATATGGCCGGGGAAAACTCCGGTGGGACAACCGGGATGGCTGCAACGGGTTTACCTTCTAAGACTTGCAATGCCATTTCTGCTGCCGGGCGTCCCTGGTTATAGCCCCAATTAAGATACCCACCCACAATACCTAAACCTAAAAACTCTTTCCCGGTTGCATATATAGGCACAGCACTGGCTGTATATATAAGGTCCATAATCTCATCACTAGCGAATGTACGGCCGGCCTTATCCTGGTGAAAGGTCATTAGATAGGCTATATCGTCGGTTGGTGATAAGGATTGTAGATGTTGTTGCAACGCTACAATATCCATATCATCCAGGTAGATGATATTTACTGTGCGGCTTAACTCCGGTAATACCGCATCAAGTTGTTCATGTAATGTGATACCCGTCGTTGTACGATCAACAATCACATGGACATTCTGTATCTCTGGATGAAGTTGTAGCGCCATATTAACTGTTTTGAGGTGCTCAGTTTGCTCCAGAATTCCCGTAATGCCGGATTGTCCCAGTAACCGGTCATCTGAATAGCGATTGACGGCACGGAAGATAACCGGGACACCGGGGAAGAGTTCATCCCGGTATTGTAAAATAAAGTCCAGAGCGTTATCATCAGCCGTGATGATAATATCAAAGGTATCCGGGGAAAACTTATATTTGTACAAGCGGTGCAGATTTTCATAGTGCTCCGCGTCAAAAAGACGTTTGGTGTCCATATACTCGATAGTCAATTCGGTCTGGGTATCTTCCAGGTTGAGGACGCTCTCGATTCCCATCGTTATATCATCGGCCCAAGCCATCCCCTGGTGATAGGAGTGCAAGAGGAGTACATGACGCAATGGGGTATCAACTTGTGCTGGTGATACAGGTTCAGTTAGTGGCAGCACAGCAGGTGTAAATGTTGTATAACCAGAACTCACTACACTCAGCAGGAAGCAAATCAAGACACAAATAATATACCTGTATTTCATTACTAGCTCCAATAATATTATATATTACTACTATACCTATATTCTCTGAAGGTGCAAAGTCATTATATTGCACCCCAAGTATCTTGTTCGCCGGTCTAATACATCTCTGCCGTAAAATTGAGTATAATCTTTGTATATTATGACGGTAAATTTTTGATGGAGGAGAAGTTTTATGTATAAACACCGTTTAATTTTTGTGTCCCTTATGTTAATATTGGTATTGCTCTTGAGCAGTTGTAGCAGTGCGACCCCAGAAGCAACCGCTACACCGACCCGTACGCCTCTTCCCCCGGCAACAGATACTCCTGTTCCCACTCCCACCGCAACTGCGACACCTATCCCCCCGACCCCGACCCCGGAGGCTTTTGGCCTGACGCCGCCACCGCCGGATGTGAATCCCCTGACGGGATTGAAGATGGAAGCCCCCTCGGTATTGGACCGTATCCCGCTGGCGATAAAAATCTCTAATTCCCCAGAGGTACGGCCTCAATCGGGGATGAACTCTGCCGACCTGGTTTTTGAGCACTTTGCCGAAGGCGGTATCACACGCTATACGGCAGTATTCTATGGCACAGATGCCGAACAGGTCGGGTCGGTCCGCAGTGGACGGCTGATCGACCTGGAGATTCCGGCGATGTACCAAGCCCTCTTTGCCTATTCGGGGTCGAGTGCGGGGGTTAAGGATCACATCCGTTCTTCAGACCTTTTCCCTGATTATATCGCTGCCCCGGATTTTGGGACCGGTGAACCTTATTTCTACCGGGTTCCGCGCGACGGGCAGGCTTTTGAACATACGCTGTTTACCGATCCCGGCGTGCTGCGCAAGCTGGCGGATGAGCGCGAGATTAATGCGCGCCCGGACTATAAGCGGTGGATGGCCTTTAGTCCCACCCCGCAGCAGGTAGGTGAGCCGATCAGTTATTTCGAGGTAAACTATCTCTCCGGTGTATGTACGGCGGAGTGGGCCTATGATGAGGCTACGGGGAACTGGTTACGCAGTATTGCCGGGACGGTGCATACCGATTACCTCACCGGTGAGCAAATTCGGGCCTCAAATGTGGTTTTGATTTTCACCTACCATATTGAGACCGACATCCTTGAGGACATCTGGGGCGGCGGCCATATGTCCATTCAGATGCAGCTATGGGATTCCGGCCCGGCGTTGGTCTTCCGAGATGGGCAGATGATCCAGGGCTATTGGACCCGCGCCGCACGCGATCATATGTTGACATTTACCGACGGGAAGGGCGAGGTACTGCCCCTGAAACCCGGTAATACCTGGTTTCAGGTGGTCCCCCTGGATACTACGTCAGAGGAGATTGAAGCGGGGCAATTGCGTTTTACGCCATAGATTGAAGCATAATTTCGTGAAAACGCCCCCGGGGACGGGGGCTTAGAGCATTTGTCACGGTGAATGATTACACACGTGACTAAAAACGCCCCCGGGGACGGGGGCGTAGCGCAAACAGTTTTCAAAGTTGCTTTTTTCATCAGCTATGCTATAATCAGCGGCAAGTGGGTGAGTAGCTCAGTTGGTTAGAGCGCACGGTTCACATCCGTGAGGTCCAGAGTTCGAGTCTCTGCTCGCCCAC
>JAFGKB010000259.1 GCA_016928755.1 Anaerolineae bacterium
ACAACCGGTGTTCTATCCCTGCTTTCCCTCTCGATACCTTGTACAACACATAATCTACAGCATTCCCACCATAATTTCCGAACATAATTTTCCGCAGCAGTACCTCTATCGCCGCCGCTTTCGTTTCCCCATAAGCTGCGATCAACTCCTGACGTGCTTCCGGCACTGGATTTCCCCGGCTATCGGCCCAGTGCTGTGCATAAACCAGTGCTACAGCTTCATCCTCCGGATAATTATCCACCGAGCCGGCCAGCAGCGCGTCAACCTCTTCCTGTGTAATCCCTGCTGCCAGTGCCTCTCTGGTGAAATGGTAGGCACAATAACGGCAGGCATTCACCTGGGTCACCGCCAACATCAACCGGTTCTTAAAGGCGTCTGGCAGCAACTCCTCCGCTCTCTTAATCTGGTCCATATTCGTAGCCAGATACTTCATCATCTCCCATAATTGTGCTGTGCTCTCAAAAGTCCGTTTGGGGAAACCGGAGAGGGCCGTCTCTTCCTCGTTAACCGGTGTGCACAGAACTTGCCTTATAAATCCGGCAACCAATCCGCTTGCTAAGCCTAGTATCCACCATTGCCTGGAGTGAGTCTTTTTCTTCATAATTTTTCCTGTACTGTTTTCTTCTGCAGCTTACGTTCCCTGCGCCGGCTGGCTAACTTCAAGACCTGGCGGGGAACCAGTGGCGCGACCCAGGCCAGAATCTGATTGCCGAATCCGGGGACCGACACCACATTACCCTTTAACAAATCCCGTATTGAATGTTCTACCACGCCCTCTGCTGACATCCAGGCAAAATCAGGTAACCATTGAGTATTAACCTGAGCCTGCTCTTGGAACTCAGTCCGCGTAAGACCGGGGCAGAGCGACTGTATTCGTAATCCCGTGCCCTCTAACTCTGGCTGCAATGCTTCGGTAAACACCTTCAAATAGGCTTTACTGGCACTGTAGGTCGCGCTATTGGGTAAAGGATAATACGCACTTAGCGAGGACACATTGATAATCGTGCCCCGGCCCCGGCGTAACATCACCGGTAGTGCTGCGCGGGTCAACCGGAGTGTGGCCAGGATGTGAACCGACACCATATCCATCTCTTGTTTGACATTACTCGCATCAAAACTTCCCGCTTTTCCGAACCCTGCGTTATTAACAAGTATATCCAGATTTGGACTTTCGGCAATACGTTGCTCTAACCCTGACAGGTCTTCCGCCTTTGATAAATCCGCTACCAGCACCTCGGCATTAATGCCCGCATTACTCTGCAATGAGTTTGCCAGTGTCCTGAGCCGTGCTTCCCGGCGGGCCACTAACAACACGTCATAATGTTCACTTGCCAGCCGCCTGGCGTAGGCTGCCCCGATACCACTGGATGCCCCGGTTATCAGCGCGAGCTTGGGCTTATCCTTATCTTCAAAAAGTGGTGGTAATTGAGACTGCCGTCGTTGTCGCTCCCATAAATTCAGCCCGATCAATGCTCCCGCTGCCAAACTCAATCCCCACACCGCATTTGGCTTGTGCTCTGGAGTCCTGTCCTCCATCTGCATCACAACCTCCTAAGCTATACCTTGTTTACATCCCTATATAATACGCCCAGGGACCGCTAAGTCCCCCAATCAGCCCATAAATAGTATACTCCAATCTCATCCCATAGCCTAATTTTGACCATCTTTTGATTCGTTGTAGTATTAATCCATAGTGACTATCAATAGATATCCAATTTGATTAAGGAGCTTTTATGCGTCTTGAACATGACTCACTGGGTGAGATTGCAGTGCCCCAGGATGCACTCTGGGGAGCGCAAACCCAACGCGCCATAGAAAATTTCCCTATTTCCGGTCAGCGCTTTGGCCGGCAGTTTATCCTGGCCCTGGGCTGGGTCAAATACGCCGCGGCCCAGGCTAATATGGACTTAGGCTATCTTGACGCCGCGCTTGGCACGGCTATCTTGCAGGCCAGCCAAGAGGTGATTGCGGGTCAGTGGGATGACCAATTCCCGGTAGATATTTTTCAGACCGGTTCGGGCACTTCCACCAATATGAACGCTAATGAAGTCATCGCTAACCGGGCAATCCAGATATTAGGGGGGGAAATCGGCACCAAGACCCCTGTACATCCCAATGACCATGTCAATATGAGCCAATCCAGTAATGACATTATCCCTTCGGCCATTCATATAGCCGTTACGCTCTCCTTGCGGGACCTGCTCGTTCCTTCTTTGCACCACTTGTACCTTAAGCTACAGGAAAAAGCGGTGTCTTTTGATACTATTGTCAAGACCGGGCGCACCCATCTCCAGGATGCTACGCCTATCCGCCTGGGACAGGTCTTCGGCGGCTACGCCACCCAAGTGCAAAAAAGTATCCAACGGGCCGAACAGGCTATCCTTGCCTTGCGCGAATTACCTCTTGGGGGGACGGCGGTAGGAACCGGCCTAAACTGCCCTTCGGGCTTTGTGGATCGGGTACTGTCGCTTCTTAATGCCGGCATAGGGACAGATTTCCTCGAAGCTGTGGACCATATTGAGGCTAATGCAGCCCGGGATGCCTTGGTGGAAGTCTCCGGTATTCTAAAGACTATAGCTATTAGCCTTCATAAAATCGCCAACGACATTCGTTGGTTGGGTTCCGGCCCGCGCAATGGGTTAGGGGAGTTGTGTTTACCGCCTGTGCAACCGGGGTCGTCCATTATGCCCGGTAAAGTCAATCCGGTGCTGGCCGAGGCATTGATTATGGCTTGCGCCCAGGTTGTAGGGTATGACACCGCTGTTACCCTGGGTGGGCTAGGGGGTAATTTTGAGCTTAACACTATGTTACCGTTGCTGGCCCATAATTTGCTTCACGCTATAATCCTTTTGGGCAATGCAGCCCAGGCTTTTACAGACCGTTGCGTTGCCGGTTTAAGTGCTAACACTGCTGTCTGCCGGGAAAATGTCGCCCGCAATCTGACCTTGGCCACGGCTTTGGTCCCTGTTATCGGCTATGACCGGGCTGCCAAGATCAGCCAGACTGCATACCAGACCGGGCGCACTATCCGTGAGGTCGCGTTAGAACAAAATGTGCTCACCGAGGCAGAACTTGACCGCCTGTTAGATGGGTATCAAATGACGCTCAGTCACCATCAGGAGTAGCGTGCCAAACATGTTGCGAGTTCAGAAGAGTATAACTTCCCGTGTTGTTGCGCTAAGCCCCCGTCCTCGGGGGCGTTGGCAAGAAATTATTTTTATACCGTGATAAATAAGGAGTGTAAACAATGAAAGCTATATGGAATAATGCTATATTGGCCGAAAGTGAAGATACCATTGTAGTTGAAGGGAACCACTATTTCCCGGTGAATTCTATCAACCGTGAGTATTTTCGAGATAGCGATATGCAATCCACCTGTCCCTGGAAAGGCCGTGCCAGTTATTATGATATAGTCGTAGCCGGTAAGACCAACAGGGCCGCCGCCTGGTATTACCCAGAGCCTAAAGAAGCCGCCAAACATATAAAAGACTATATAGCCTTCTGGAAAGGCATCCGTGTTGAGTAACTACTAAAGCAGGTTACGCACCTGCTTGGATTGGTCCAATCTCGCGGATTTTTTAATCCATTAACGCCTTATACACCTCAACACACTGCGTCGCGCACATATTTATCTCGTTTTCAACCTCTTGTTGCTTCCACAACTCTAATGCCATTACCAACGCGCTCAGTCGCACATAATGCCGGTGCTCCATTTCCAAAGCACTCTCCCCATCTCCGTTGCGCGCTCTGTAAAAATCATACGTTAACTCCAAACTTAACGCCAGTTCCCGGTTAACAACTCGCGCGATATGCATTTCCTTTAACTCTGCTCCATTATCTGCCGGTGACTCTTTGCCATTCCTTATGCTCTCATTCAGCATGAGGGCTAACGCGACCATCTCCCGCAGCCTCGTTGTCTTGCTCAACACATAGTCCAACTCGTGTTCAAAACCCTCTATATAGCCCATTATTGCGCCCGGAGAGGCCGGGAGACGCTCGTGCATAAACCCCGTTAACTTTTCCGCTTCAGTTTTGCATGTCCATAGTACCTGCTCTAAGTCTAAGACCTGCCGTCTCTCCCCTGCAAAATAGTCCTTAATGTGGTAGTCCAACTGACGCGCAATCCGGTGCGCGTTATCCAGTCCCGTTACCAGATCAGTCAGACACTCGCGTAAAGCGGCCGCTTGTTCCAGTGCTCTGCGTTTTTGGGTTGCGTGTACCTTGCGTAAATCCCGGAGAGTTGCTAACCTGGCGCGGTAGGGGGCTGTATGCTCCTCAATAAACTCATCATCTGCGTTCTCTTGGTGTTGTTGCCGGAGTGCGTTGAGCTTGATAACCTCTGCCTCAAAATGCCTAATCTCATCATCAACCTGCTGGCCCCGCTCTTCGTACACCGTGTTAATCTCTTCCCGTAACCCCGTTAAACGTTCAATCTCTTCACGATATTCCCGACGCCAGTTATCGGCATCATATTCGCCCATATACCGCCATAGTTTGCGTATTTCTCGTTTGTATTCTCCGATAGCCGCATCAATTTGCCGCCATGCATCGTCACGTTGGTATTTAAGGTATCTGCGGTGACCTCTTGCTTTAGCAATCTTTTCCTTGTAATCGGCGATAGCATAGTTAATATGGTCATAGATACGTTTCTTCTCAGGTTGGCTGCGTTTCTGTTGTTGGATACACTGCTTTTTTATTTCGGCGATAATGAACTCCAGCCGTTCAATAGCCTTATCAATACCGGTGCATTCCTGTCCATATGCGTAGGCCAACTCTTCATAACGTTCCCAGACAATCCTGAACGCTTGCTTAATCTGCTGTGCTTTGGTCTGGGTCGTTGCGAGTACAAAACGCGCTTGGCTCAATAATGTCCACGCCTGCTCGCCTGAAAAATCGAAATCCTCAACTTTTTCCTGGAGCTTCTCCACCGGTAAGAGCCGGGGATAACGCCAGAATAAAGAGCCTACATCATAAGATTTCGGAAATACCACATCGTCCAATATAGTTTTTTGAACCCTTTGCTGTTTGTCGTTCATAGTGACCTTGCAAACTCCAACAGTATGAGATAACACTTGTCTTAAAATAACCTGAGTGTACACCGTTTCCCCAAAAACAGCAAAATTTACCTTACGTTTCATAGCTTCATACCTCATATTTCACACCTTGCTTTTGCCTATTCTCAAAATGTGGTATAGTATGCAATGTTTGGGTGCTGGCAGTTATCCTGGGGAGTGGTAACTTGCATCGCCCTATTGATTGTAGGTTTGTTAATTGAGGAAAGTGATTTTTTTGGAGGGTACTAATTATGATTAAACGTAGATCAGTTAAGGGAACCAATCAGGTTAAGATTTCTTTTGTGTTACCGGAAGACCATCCCAATCTTCCCGCAACAGTCGTTGGGGATTTCAACGGTTGGGATAATGAAGCAACTCCCCTTCAGAAGCGGAGCAATAAGACTTATAGCGCTGTTGTTACTTTGGAGAAGGACCGTCGTTATCTCTTCCGTTATCGTGCTGAAGACGGTAGCTGGTTCAATGAGGAAGATTCTGACGCCTTTGAGCCTAATGATTTCAGCAGTGAAAACTGCGTATTGTTAACGTAGTAACCTGTCATATGCCCCCCAGAAAAATGGGGGGCTTTTTTGTACTTTCATTGGGGGGAAAGATG
>JAFGKB010000260.1 GCA_016928755.1 Anaerolineae bacterium
ACCATTGTATCTAACAAGGCGTCAATCCCCAGTCCTTTGGCTTCATCAATAAATCGCTGTGCATAACCGGGGCCGGGGAGATCCTCTTTGAAGATCTCTACACCGAAACCATTGTGGATACATTGGAGCAAAATACCCCCTAATTCTAGGTCGCGTTCAATGATTAAAACATCGTCTGCACCTTCTTTCTTTGCCGCAATTGCCGCCGCCAAGCCACCCGGGCCACTTCCGATGATGATGACATCGTACTCACTTTTTATTTGCTTAGCCATTTTACGCCACCTCCTTGGTCGGACGGACAAGGAACTCAGAGCCCTCGCCCTTCTTAGTAATTTCTAGGGGGTCCATATTCAGTTCGCGTGCCAGAATATCCACTACACGCGGCATATCAAAACCACCCTGGCATCGTCCGGTGCCCAACCAAGTGCGACGCTTAATAGCATCGTAGGTGATGGCGGGGATAGGCGCGTGAATTTCGGCGATAATCTCACCCTCGGTGACATTCTCACAACGGCAGATAATCCGACCGTAGCTAGGATCTTTTGCGATTAACTCTGCCTGTTCTTCTTTGCTCAGATGCCGGAAAATTGGGCGTGCGGGCCGGATTGGGTTCCAATCGGGTTTTTCTTTAAGTTCTTCGCCGGCCCCTTCGAGCATTTCCACAATCCGTTCCGCAATTGCCGGTGCAGCAGTAAGGCCAGGGGATTCGATCCCGCCTAGGTTGACGAAGCCCTTCACCGCTTCTGGGATCTCAATGATAAAGTCTTTCTTGTAATTCACTTCTGGATTCTCACAAGGAGCGTTTCCACCGGGGCGCAGACCGGCAAAGACAGCGATAATATCGCGGCGTTGCATAGCGGGAACGAGTTTCATCGCCCCATCCCAGATTTCTTTCAGGCCTTGAGGGGTGACTGAGGCGTCTTCTTTATCCTCTTGCTCATGAGCGTTGGGGCCGATGATCGTATTCCCGTGTAATGTGGTGGTCACGAGGATGCCTTTGCTGACTTCATCGGGGACAGGGAAGAGTACGTTATTAATGGTGAAACCCATCTTGTCGATAACATAGTACTCACCCTTACGGGCTGTAATCTTAAATTCGGGGCGCACACCGGCCTTGTGCATAACCTCATCGGAGTACATACCAGCGGAGTTAATGGCCCACCGGCATCCGAAGGTCCCATTGTTAGTTTTAACGCCGACGATGCGTTCACCTTCCATGACAAAATCTTCAAAAGCTGTGTTGAGCTTAAGCTCTACCCCGTTCATCACGGCGTTTTCGGCAGCCGCAATTGTGATGCCCCAAGGATTGCAAAGCCCGCCGGTCTCGGCCCAGATAGCACCGCTGACTTTCGGGTTTAGATTGGGATCACGTTTGCGCATTTCCTCGCCACTTAATAGCTGCATATTGGGGACGTTGTTGGCTTTGCCGCGTTCCATCAGCATATCGAGTTTAGGGTGCTCTTCTTCGCCAACGGCGACGACGTAGTCCCGACCGCTCTCAAACTCAAAGTTCAGTTCTTTTGCGAGTTGGGGGAACATCGCATTGCCTTTTACATTCATCTCGGCCTTGAGTGTTCCCGGTACTGGGTCATAACCGGCATGTACGATGGCGGTATTGGCTGAACTGGCTCCCATACAAATATCTGAATTCTTCTCAAGCCAGAGAATCTTCAGATCATATTTTGACAGGGTTCGGGCCACCATAGAGCCAACTACACCTGCGCCAATAATGATGATATCATACTGTTTGTCCATTGAGTCCTCCTACAGATAAAATTTCTAAATCAAACAACGAAACACCTTCTTTTATTCATGTTTATAACGTAAGATAGGATTTCTTGCCGCTTGTACCTCATCCAGACGGCGTACCGGAGCATTGTGTGGGGCTGTGTGTAGTAGTTCGGGGTTCTGTTTAGCTTCCTCTGCAATTTTGCGCAAGATGCTGGCGTAGTTATCCAGGGATTGTTTGCTTTCGGTCTCTGTGGGTTCGATCATGAGTGCTTCCGGTACGATGAGGGGGAAGTAGTTTGTGGGTGGGTGTACGCCGTAATCAATAAGCCGTTTGGCTATATCTAAGGCATGGATGTCCGGCGCTTCGTCCAGGTGTCCCTTTACTACAAATTCATGTTTACAGATACGGTCATAAGGTAACGGGTAAACATCCTTAATTTGGCTTAATAGGTAGTTGGCGTTGAGTACTGCGTGTTCGGCTGCTGCCTGCATACCTTCCGCACCGAGCATTCGCATATAGGTATAGGCCCGAAGCATTATGCCAAAGTGTCCCCAGAATGCCTTAACCGGTCCAATAGACTTGGGTGGTTCATAGAGATTGAAGAAAGGTATATCTTCCAGACTTTCCGCTTCATCTATAATTACAATGGGGCTAGGTAAGTAATCGACGAGGTGCTCTGCTACACCTACCGGCCCACTGCCAGGGCCACCGCCACCGTGAGGGGTGCTGAAGGTCTTGTGCAGGTTGAAATGCATAACGTCTATACCTACATCGCCGGGGCGCATAATACCCATAAGCGCGTTCATATTTGCCCCATCACCATAGACCAGCCCGCCACAACTGTGAACTTGTTCAATGACCTCGACTACCTGTTCTTCAAACAACCCTAATGTATTGGGGTTGGTGAGCATTAAGCCTACAACGCGGTCACACAACTGTGATTGAAGCGCGTCCAAATCCACATTTCCCCGTTCATCTGAGGGGATTTGCACGACCCGTAGCCCACTCATACTGGTGGATGCCGGGTTGGTCCCATGTGCTGAGTCAGGGACCAATATTGTATCCCGCTTCGTATCACCACGGTCCAGGTGATATTTACGCATAATGAGCACCCCCACCAACTCACCATGCGCACCCGCAGCCGGCTGTAGGGTGACACCTGCAAAACCACTGATTTCTTTAAGATAGTTTTGTAGTTCGTACATCACGAACAACGCGCCTTGGACGGTCTCCGCATCTTGCAAGGGGTGTATGCCTGTAAAACCGGGAATACGCGCCGCAACTTCATTCACTTTGGGGTTGTATTTCATAGTGCACGACCCCAAGGGATACATTCCTTTGTCAATGGCGTAGTTTAGCTGTGACAGGTGTAGAAAGTGCCGTACCACGTCAATTTCACTCACTTCAGGTAGTGGCAGTTCATCTCTCACCAAATCACCGGGTAACTCACTGACCGGTACATCTAGTTTTGGTGGTTTGACGCCCTCACGCCCTTGTGATGATAGTTCATAAATAAGAGGTTCAGCCATGATTCCTCCTGTATTCTCTCTTAATCCTGACTTCCTGCTCGAAACTCATGGAGTGCATCCATTAAGTAGTCAATTTCTGCGCGCGTATTGACCTCAGTGACGGCGAACAACATATGATTCTCAAGTTCTGGGTAATCCTGACTTAAGTCGTAGCCGCCAATGATGCTCCATTCATCTTGCAAGTAATGGTTAATTTCTTCCACTGGGGCAGGGCATTCCACAACAAACTCATTGAAGAAGGGCTTGTCCTGTAAAACCTTGAATCCCGGCAGCGCGTCAATTTTCTGCGCTGTATAGTGGGCTTTATGATAGTTGAGTTCCGCAACCTTACGTAATCCGTGTTTTCCTAAGGCTGACATATACACTGTCGCGGCCAACATCATCAGCCCTTGGTTGGAACAGATATTGGAGGTTGCTTTTTCTCGCCGGATGTGTTGCTCGCGGGTGGTCAGCGTCATGACATAGGCTTCTTTGCCCTCTATATCCACAGTTTTACCCACTAAGCGTCCTGCTATCTGGCGTACATATTGCTCTTTAGTGGTATAAAAGCCCAAGTACGGCCCACCGAAGTTCAACCCTAGACCTAGCGGTTGTCCATCGCCCATAACGATATCCGCGTCGAATGCACCAGGAGCTTTTAGCAGCCCTAGGCTTAGGGGGTTGGTGGCTACCGCGAGTAGTGTTTTCTTAGCTTTTTGTTGTATCTTATCTGCCAGTCCTTCGAGGTTCTCAATTTGTCCCAGGAAATTTGGGGTTTGGACAATCACACAGGCCGTATTTTCGTCGACCAGTTCTATGAGTTCATCAAGTGATGTGTTAAGACTTTCATCACCGACAATCTCCAATCCCATACCCTGGGTGTATGTGCGCAACACTTTGCGATAGTGTGGGTGCACGGTAGGGGCGACAACAACCTTATTGCGCTTTTTACGAAAAACGTTGATAGCCTGAATTACGGCCTCTGCTGTGGCCGTCGCGCCATCGTAATGGCTGGCGTTGGCTATTTCCATCCCTGTCAGGTCGCAAATCATCGATTGGTATTCGAAGATTGCCTGGAGTGTACCCTGGCTGACCTCAGCCTGATAGGGGGTGTAAGCTGTATAAAACTCACCACGACTGATAACATAGTCGACTACGCTTGGAACCCAATGCCTATAGGCTCCTGCGCCTAAGAACATCGGGACTGCATTGGCACTCAAATTTGCGTCGGCTAGCGCTTGAAGTTCCTGCAAGATTTCCATTTCAGAAACTGCATCGGGTAATTCCAGCACCGGGTAACGATGCTGCTCTGGAATATCCTGGAAAAGGTCTTCAATACGCTCTACGCCGATGGCCTTTAGCATCTCCGCACGTTCTTCATCGGTGTGAGGTAAGTACACCATAAAATCACTCCTTAAGAATTATCGCATTGCGGGAGAACTAGTGCTGTTCTTCCGCAACGACTTTATTATATGCTTCGCTATCCAGCAACGTATCCCATTCTGTGAGATCACTGGGCTTAATCTTGATCAGCCAACCATCACCAAAGGCATCCTCGTTAACTACTTCGGGTGCATCTTCCAGATTCTCGTTGATGGCCGTCACTTCACCACTCATCGGGGCATAGATGTCTGATGCAGCCTTTACCGATTCTACGACACCGAATGCCTCTCCCTTAGTGACTTCATCACCGACTTCGGGAAGTTCTACATAAACAATGTCTGAAAGCGTGCTTTGCGCATAATCCGTTATGCCTATTACGACTTCCTCACCTTCTTTGCGTGCCCACTCATGGGACTTTAAATAGCGAGCGTTTGTATCAGTTTTCATTGGTCTTATCCTCCATATAAAATTTGAATATAATTTAGAGTTGAAAGCTGAATCAGATAGACTGCTATGCGCATTCCCCTTTTTGCTTGCAACTCGACATACCTATGTAAGGCCCTTTTAGCCCAGGGTCTAGCGACCCTTGCTTTAGGGGTTTTCGAGATTGAATTAAGCGTTGCATAGAGGCAACCTAATTTATACCATTATAGCATTACGTGTATTCAGGACAATAACTAATGTCCTTTTTTCCTGCTTAGAATGTCCCTCAGAGGTGATTCTTTTTAAGTGCTCAATCTGGGGATATAAGTCCTTTTTTAACTCGTTACAGGGATAGTAAAGCTAAAAGTACTCCCCTTATTTACTTCACTCTCAACCCATATCTGACCATTGTGTAACTCAATAATACTTTGCGTAATCACTAGACCTAGTCCGGTACCTTGGATATTGCGGACTATGGGGTTGTCGGAGCGGAAGTATTTGGTAAACAATCGCTCAAGTTCTGCTTCTGTCATACCTATCCCTGTATCCGCAACACTCCAACGTACAAATGGCCTATCACCCATTGTAACGGGCTTGACGTGTATCGTAATATTGCCTTTTTCGGGTGTGTATTTACTGGCATTACTTATCAGGTTGGTTAATACCTGGATTAAGCGACCCCGGTCCCCATAGACTGCCGGTAGTGGTGCTTTTATATCTACGTGTAGATTTTGTTCTTTGGCCACAATTTCTTGCTCAAAAGCTCTTACCGACTCACTTACAACTTCTTCGGGTTGCACGTCTCCCATCTCAAGTCGTAGCCGTCCGGATTCGATGCGTGAGACATCTAAGAGGTCGCTTACCAGGCGGTTCATACGTTCTACATTAGTACGGATAACCTGGAGGAATTGTTGTTGTTGTTCGTTAAGTGGCCCACCGATACCCTTTCTCAATAAATCGGTGTAGCCCTTCATTGAGGTCATCGGTTGCTTTAGTTCATGGGAGACAAAGGAAATAAACTCCGTTTTAGCATTATTGGCATCCTGTACTTTTTGGAAAAGCCGCGCATTTTCAATCGCAATCGCTGCATGGTCGGCTAGTCGCACGACAGATTCTACACTTTCATTATTAAAACTAGCCTCAGCCTCTGACTCCAGGGCTATGACCCCAATCACATGATTCTCCCGTTTGATAGGGACTGTTAGTTGTAACTTCATACCCGGTACCAGGCCGATGTAGTTTGGATTATCAACCACTGATTGTAATAAATCCATATTTTGGTTTCTCACAGCTTGTCCCACAAAACCTTTATCTAAGGGCCAGAGTTCTTCCTCTGAATAACGCTTAAAGATGTCTTCTGGATAACCATGATGTGCCAAGAGCCGCAGCCCTTGTGTGCCATCCTCTTCTTCTTGCAGCGCGGCAATTAGACCAATGGTCGCACCTGTGAGACGTATGGCCCAAGCGAGTGTCTGTCCCATGACTTCACGATAGTTTAGGGACGCGTTTAATTGGCGGTCGATGTGTTGCAGGGTGGTCAGTTCCTCAAGCCGGGCTTGCAATGCTTGATCGGTCATCGTGAACAAACGGGCATTTTCGATGGCTATGGCGGCTTGAGCACCAAATGCCATCAAAAGCTCTGTGTCTTCTTCTGTAAAGGGTAGATCGTTTTTGTGATTAAGAACTTCCAATACGCCAATTGTACGTCCCCTGGCATTTAGTGGGACTGCGATCAGCGAGCGGGTGATAAACTCTGAATCGCGGTCAAAGCTATTGTACCAGCGGGTATCATGGAGTGCATCGCTCACGATAATAGGACGGTTTTCGGCAAAGGCAACACCGGCTATCCCTTTTCCCGCCGGTACTTTTAGCCCGACCAACTGGTCCCCGGTTGGCCCACTTGAAATCTGGAAGATTAGATCACCGCTGTTATCATCCAAGAGTAGCAATGACCCGGCCTCTGAATCTAATAGTTTGGCAGCATGCTTTACAACTAGGTCTAAGACCTCGTTAATGTCCAAGCTTGAGGCTAATAATTTCCCAACTTCGTTAAGGGTTCCTAGCTGACGTGCTCTGGTTTCAAGACCTTCATAGAGTTGTAGCCGTTGCAAAATAGAAGCGGCCTGGGCGGCTGTGGTCGTGAAGAAATTCTGGTCTTCTTGATTGAAGACTAATCTTTCATCATCAGCGAAGGTAACCATAACGCCCATAATCTCGTCACCAGCAATTAGGGGCACTCCCATCCAAGCGTGCGGTTTAAGCATATCGCCTGTCTCTAATCCCCGACGCCGGCACTCTTCTACATAATCAGTTGTGCGTATAGCGTGTCCTGTTTTAACTAACGTGCTGGTAAGGGTCTGTTCCAGGCTTTCTTTCGCAGTTTTTTGGATTCTCTGCTCCCCTTTGACATAAAATGGATAAGTGAGCGTTTTGGTGTGGGGGTGGTAAAGTCCTAAATAGAAGTTCTGAAGTGGCATTACCCGTTTAATCTGGGTGTAGATAAGCTCCATAATATCATCAAGTGGCATGGTGAAGTTAACCGCTTGGGTTATCAGATATAGGGCTTCTAACTCCTTGACGCGCCGGTCCTGGTCTTCCACCATCACGGCCCGTTCTAACCCTACCGCGGCCGGTTGGGACATACATTGCAGGATGTTTTGTTGGTAGTCTGTGAAGAACTCACTGTCTTGGGGTGGCCCCAATACAATCCATCCCCGTTTACCTAGAGGGATTACCAGGTTCCTTTTCTTCTCTAGCCACATCTTAGCCGTCTCGTGGGCGGCTTCAGGTATCTCTTCTAGCCAGAGTCTCTGGGGTATACCTACAGTCTGTGTACTCAGCCAATGGGCTAATGGGTCCTCACAAGACAAGAATTCATTGCTATCCAGGATTTGATACCCTTTGCGATGCGCTTTGTATAAGGCGACTTCTACTTGTTTAGGATGCAACAAGGCTTTGATTTCTTGTTGAAGCGAAGTTATAATAGCTTGGCACGAGTTGTTATTTGTGGCTATATTACCAACCCGTGCAAGGGCTTTACTAATCTGTTGGTGTGTCAAGCTGTTATTTTTGGCCTCTGTCTCTGGTTGCCGTGATTGCATAAAAACCCCACTCCCTTTGGCTTCTGTGGATTTTGCTTTACCTATTGTAGCATGGTGATGCCGGGATGGCAACTAAGAATTTAGTACACTTGTCTATTGTAGAATTATCCACTTTTTCTTCTTACTTAAATGTGCTATTAAGTACAATCTACTCCATTAGATTAAACGTATTTCTATAATTGTCAATTACCCTTATTTTACTCGCCGGCGGTGAACGTTACCAGTGGTCCATCCATTGTTGGCAGCGGCGATATCCGAAACCGTTCATAAACTGTAACCGAGATCGTATGTGGATGTTCCTCGATTTGAGTAAATGGATGAGGGTCCAGAATTTCGGCATTTTGAACAACCCACTTTAAGGTGGGGATATCACTGAGTGCCGGCTGGTAATCGTGAACTCCTAGCCAACTCCCATCTTCTCTCAATAACCGTACACTAACAGCGTAATCTTCTGTTAAGGGACGGAGTGAATTCCATTTTAAATTCACCACTGTGTTTGTCCGGCGTTGTACAAGTTCACTCTCTACCAGCACCAACTCATCACCAAAAGGAATATAACGCTCTTCAGGTTGGGGAATGGGGAAAGGAGCCGTTAGCAGGGATACCGGGGCACCATCTAATCTCGTCAGTGTGATTTCTGGCCGTGTATTTATCGCAATGGGTAAGCGTATCGTTTGGCATTTACCGGGTTGCAAAGGATGTACCACTGCTTGGGTATCTCCGGATTTGATAATGAGACCCTTCCCCGGCCCGCACCAGTGGAGATATGCGATTGCACTTTCTCCATTGACATTGTAACTTATGCCTTTGAGTAAGGGGCCTTTCCCCAATACTATACCAGGATGTACATGTTGTGGTGGGAGGTTGGGAAAATCACAGGTTACAGGAAGATTGGGAAGCGTTGTTTCCCCTAAATTCTCAAAGTTTCCATCTTGTACGGTATAGACTCCCACTGATGGCCTGACCACCGGATCGCAGCGGTCACCGGGGAGTTGGAAGGTTAAGGTTGTGAATTTAATCTCCCCATCTGCCGTCTCATTACCCAGATACTGATCGCTCTGTGTTAATAACCCGCCGTTGCTATCCCATAGCCGGGCTGTGATAGATGGGGCCGGGTCTTGTGATCCGGTAGCCTGCCATACCAGGCGTAGCTCCACGGTGCTTCCCGGTTTTAGTAGTGCTACCGTATCTGAGGTCAGCGTTTGATGGTTGGTTACGAACTGATACCCTAGCAGCCGGATTATCCCTAGGTCTGCCTGGTAATGCTCAAAAGGTAATTCTGATGCTAATGTAGTTAAGGGCGTTTTGAAAAGACGGTATCCGCCACCTACCGGGGCAAATGTCCAGCCGGGCCAGTTGTAGAAATGGGTTGTGAGTACCGGCCTTCCACCGGCAGCCTCTACGTGCTCATACCATACCTGATCATAGTCTTTATTCTCTTGTGGGTATACATAGAAAACTGTCACATCAGGTCGCCGGCCCTCTACTTGCTGGAGTACCCATAACGGCGTTGCCCAACGCCAATCCGCCAGTAGGAGGCTGTCGGGTGGCGCTGTTTCCAAGAGTGGGGCGACTCTATCCCGTACAGAAGTGTCTACCGATTGTACCAGGAAGTCAGGGCTGCGCAGGGGGAGCCGCACCAGTAGCAAAAGTATGAACCCGGGGATAATAAACGGTGCAACGTATTTTCTTAAGTGCGTTGCACCTGAATATGTTGTTGTACCTGAGGGTGTTGTGTCTTTTAAAATAGTAGCTATGCACTGTGCCAGGTAGCTACTTCCTATTCCCAGGGCTATTGCGATGGGTGCATAGGCCGGCATTAAGTATTCTACAGTTTGTGGCGCACGATAGGTGATTGTGACAAAGGTGTGTATGCTCCAGGATATGAGCAGGGCTGTAGCCGGTTTAGGGGAGCGGCGGAGTGTCCATAACCAGCTTATGAACGTTGCCAACAAGAGCCATACTGGGAATTGGAGTTTAAAGAGCGTGGGAATGAGAGGCAGTCGCAGTGCTAAATCCGCGGCGTTGGCAAAGGCAAACATATCACCGGTGAAGCCACGGGCCAGCACATGGTGCCAGAACCCATTCCAGGTGTTAAGCCCGCCGGGGTCCAGGGGAACATCTGCCATACTTCCCCGTATAGGAAGGTAGAGTTGTGGCAGAGTCCAAGTTAAAGCGCCTATTAAGATCGCCTTCCACCAGCGTTGCGGTTGTAACATAATACGTGGTGCAACGATAAGGACATAGATGCCCCAACCGATAGCCACAAATACCAAGGAAGGGTGGTGCCCCACACCAAGTCCGGCTATCAAAGCTAATTGTCGCAGCGCTTTGTCTTGAGATTCTGGGCGATTCTCTCTAAACTGGCTTAGTGCCAGGTATCCCCATACGGTAAAGAGCAGGGTGGGCATACGGATATTGGCTGTAGTAGCCTGTGCCCAAAAGGTTGGTGCGGCACTTAATGCCAGTATACCTACTAAGCCCCCTATGTAAGCTGCATGATTGGGGGTGCCTATCCGTTGTGCCCAGGCTTTGATTGTCTCAAAGAGTAATAGCAGGGTTGTGGCTGCCAGGGCTGCACTTAGCAAGTTGAGCCGGAATGCCAGGGAACCTACCATAACCAGTCTCACCCATAATGCGCCTATCAGAGTGTAAAGGGGATAGCCGGGAGGGTGCAGGACTGCCCACCGGGCCGCTGCCAATTGGAATTCACCGTTATCGGCAGGGAGGATGTCTTGCGCTGTGGTAGCCGCATAGAGCATAAAGAAGGCTACCCATATGATAATGCGTAATTGGTTTTTGCGCTGCATATAAAAAGACCTTAGCTATACTTATGCGTGGGTTAGGCTACTAAGAAAGT
>JAFGKB010000051.1 GCA_016928755.1 Anaerolineae bacterium
ATCTAAATCTTATCGACCAACGCATCAAACAACTGATGGCCAAGCTGGAGAAGAAGAGCTAAAATTTACAGCAGTTACTGCGGGGAAACAACAGTCTTATCCAATATCATCCCGGCCTAAAAGAACTAAGGCGACAAAGTGAGGAAGGGCCAACTGTCGTCGCCAACGCCAGGGCTGGGTAATCAAGCGATGGAGCCATTCCAAACCCAGGCGTTGTATCCAAACCGGGGCACGCTGCGATACACCCGCAATAAAATCGAAAGCTCCTCCTATCCCAATACCAACAGCCGCGCCAGTCTGGGAGAGATACTTATCTAGCCAGAGGTCTTGTTTAGGTGCGCCATAGGCAACAAAGATTATATCCGCAGCACTAGCCCGGATACGCGCCACAATCTCTGCTGCCTCATCAGGAGATGGGGAACCTGCATAACAACCGGCCACCTGTAGTCCAGGGTTACGTACTGTCAAGATGGCAGCGGCTTTCTCCGCGACACCCGGCGCAGCACCTAGCAGGAAGATGCGCCAGCCCCGTTGGGCCGCTACTTGGGCAAGCTGCGGCACCAGATCCGAACCGGCGACACGTTCCCGCAACGGGTGTCCCTTATATTTGGCAGCCCACAAAACACCCACACTATCAGGAACACAAAGAGCGGCCCTTTGCAGCGCCGCTCTAAATGTACTATCTTTACGTGCCCCCATCAAAAACTCAGTATTAACTGTAGCGATGGTATGTGCCCCACCTTCGGCGATCCAGCGGTCGATCCAAGTGACGGTCGCGGCAAAATCGACATCGTGTATAGGCACCCCCATTAACTTGAGGGCCACAGTAGGCTCACAGCCCAAATCTATGCCATATTGCGAACCCAATCGCCAACCAACCAATAGCGGAAGTCATCGCCATCACTAGTCTGGATACCACCGATAACACCATAGACGAGGGCGAGCACCGGCATAACCAGGAAGAGGATGGTTAGCAAGATAGCAACCGGGATAAGGAAGATGCCAATGATGATGGCACTTAGAGCACCTACAATAGCCCAGGTAACGCCAATCAACAACCCACCACCGGCCCAGAAGATCAACTGGAAGAAGAATGCCTGTAACGACTGGTAAGCCACATAACGGGAGCGGTCTTTGTAGATTAAGTAAATCAATAAAGCCGCCGCCACGCCAAGGAAACCGGTTACCAGGTTAAGCAATACGCTTAAATGGGCCAGCATAGCCCAAGTGCGCTCATCAGAGGGGGACAGAGGTTGTGGTGGACGGGGTGCTGGCACTGAGTTATAAACAGGAGCACTCCCGGCAAGCGGAAGAGGCTCCGGCGCCGCCGGCTTAGGAGCCACCTGGGGTTCAACATCTTCAGATTCCGGGACTTCCGGATTAACATCAAAAATCTCTTTCTCGTTCATCGTTCCTCCTAAAAGAATACTTTTTTAAAATTGTGTTTCTATTCTTTAATACGTCTATGCCAGGGAAAGGTTGCACGAAAAGAGACTAAAACAGTAACTACTCACTTAAAATCTCATCTTCCTCAAATTTCTGAACCTGGTAAATAAAAACCTTTAAATCGGGCCACTGCCATGCATTGGCAGCCAGCCCGGCCTTATGGCATAGATGGGTCAGAAACTTCTCCGGCCAGGGAATCTGCTCCCAAACCTGGGGTAAAAAAGTAGCCCGATGCCAACCTTGCTCAATGATCACGCCATCAATATTAGGACGCAGTTTTTCCAGCAGGTCACGACTCCCTTGATGTTCAAGCAACTCCGGTTTCGTCAATACAGAAATCTCGATTCTTATCTGCTCTAGTTCATGCTTCTGCACCGGGGAGAAACGCGGGTCATCAAAAGCCGCCGCTAAAGCATTATGTTGGACATCCTCAAAAAGAGGCCGATGCGCACTAAGAGAGCCGATACACCCGCGCAATTGCTCGCCAATACGCAAGGTAACAAAAGTAGCATATGGCTCTTGTAGAATTTCAGGAATATCTTCTAAAACTGGGGAGTTCTCCTTTTGCCCCAAGACAGCTTGTTCAATAGTTTCGCGTGCCACTGCTAATAAATACTTCTTCTCACTAATACCTAATATTTCTAGGTTGCCCATCCATTAACTCCCTGTATATGCGATAGCAGTATAACCAACCACTCTTTGTTTATCCCCGGCAGTATCCCCAGAATTACGGTAATCTAGTAAGTGTGGCTGCCAACTCCGCAGCGCGGCAACCCGCATCAAGGCCAATATAGGGCCTTGACCACAAGCTTCACCTTTAGCAACCCCGGCTTCATCACCACGCATTACGGCATCCACAAAAGCCATATCCAGGCGGGAAGCGGTATCGTAATCATGGAAGTGGCTTAAATCAGAGCTAACAACGATTAAATCATTGTCCGTAATATACCGGGCAATTATATCGCCCATAGTAGTGGGGTTAACTTCCCCAAACAACATCGGAACAATGGGAACGGCTTCCTTATAGATTACCTGGAGGAATGGTAGTTGTACTTCGAGGCAATGTTCCCCAGTATGTGCACCGGGAAGGGATAAGAACATATTGGACTCATCAACAAGCCGCTGTATAAATTCACGATCTACGGGAACGGTACCGAGGGGCGTCTTAAATTCAGTATAATCACCTAATGCGATACCCTGAAACCATACACGATGCGCCGGCCCCATTAAAACCACACGCGCCGGTTGAAAAGCTTGAGAGAGCAATAATTGGTAAGCGATCCCAGCAATTGGGCCAGAATAAACATAACCGGCATGTGGCACAATAACGGCCCGCACCGGGGTTAGCGGGGCTGGCTGTGCATTGCCAAGGTGCTTAGTCACTATATGGCGCAAAGCGATAGCATTACCAGGGTAAAAACTACCCGCGACAGCAGGTGCTCTAACAGAAGTTTTCATCGCCCACCTCCAATTCTAACCATAAAGACAACTTCCCAAATAAATCCTAACTCCATACGCCTGGAATATGCGTCCCACATTTAGGGCACACACCAGGCATTTGCCAGTGCATATGGGTATTAAAACCAGATCGCCGGATTAAAAGCGCACCACAATTTGGACAATAAGTGCTCTCACGGGTGGGGTCCCAGATATTGCCCACATAGACAAAATGTAATCCCGCATCCTGCCCGATCTGATAAGCGCGCTCCAAAGTTGAGGGGGGGGTGCGTGGACGATCCTGCATTTCATAAGCCGGGTGAAAAGCCGAAATATGCCAGGGAATATCAGGGTTGATACCCGATAACCACTCTGCACAAGCACGCAACTCTTCATCACTGTCATTTAAACCGGGGATCACTAATGTTGTCACCTCTACCCAAGTCTGGGTCTCTTGCGCGAATGTTTTAATATTACGTTTTACGGGGGCCAAACGTGCACCGGTGTACTCTTGATAGAACGCCTCTGTGAACCCCTTTAAATCAATGTTAATGCTATCTAAATATGGGGAGAGACGCTCCAATACTTCAGAAGACATAAAGCCATTGGAGACATAGATATTCTTAATGCCGCGTTCATAGGCTAGAACTGCGGTATCATAGGTATACTCAAAAAAGACTGTAGGCTCATTATAGGTATAGGCAATAGCTTCTACCCCCTCCCGGACAGCAATATCTACCAACTGTTCCGGTAATAAATCTTGCCCTAAACCCTGTGAATCTAAATCATGCGGCCGGGTTTGAGATATCTCCCAATTTTGACACCAACGGCAACGCATATTACATCCCAGAGTTCCTATTGACAAAGCACGCCCACCGGGGAGAAAATGATACAGAGGCTTCTTCTCAATGGGGTCAATATGCACCGCAACTGCCTTTCCATAAACCGTCAGGTAAATCTTCCCTCCACGGTTCACCCGCACGCCACATCGTCCCCACTCTTCAGGACGTAAAGTACAGAAATGCTCACAAACACGACATTGGACGACTTGGTTTTTTAGGGGACGTACCAATTCAGATTCTTTTAACATATTTGCCCCTCCTGGAAAAAACCGGGGGGTTCAGAAACATCGTTGCCAGCAATTATACATTGAAGAAGTACCGGCGGAACCCCTCTTTACACTACGTGGATAGTGACACAATACTACCCAACACAGAACCTAACTCAATAACTGACGTGAATACCACATCAACACCCAGGTTTTTCATTTCCTCTTGTACGGATTTACTACCACCAATGGCTAATACAGGAATATCACGTAAGGCTTCATATTCCTGTAAAGCCTCAACAATCTGCCGCCCATGAGTGGGTTTATTAGAGAAATCAACCAGGACAACATCTGGGGGGATATCTTGCATACGGGCAACAGCCCGCGCGCCATCTTTAGATTCCACCTCAACCTCCCACCCCGCAATGCGGATTGTGCTGGTCAAAGTACGTGCAGCGGACAAATCCCATTCAACTAAAAAAAGTCGCCTCTTCATCATCTCTCCTGACATAACCACTCAAAGTAAAATGCGTTCTTTCCCCTAAAACCGGCCTCCGACTTTCCCATTTTGACACCCTGTTAAGTATATGCCAACCTAACTAAGCAATCATGCTTATCAATAAAAAATATATCTTAAGCTGTACTAACATCATGGCTTTCATGATGTTTAACAGAGACTTCAGCGCCTACTTGCTTAAGACTAAAAGCAATGCGCCGTTCATCCTGTTGTAATGAGATAATACGGGCCATATAATGCTCACCCAAACGCACAGCATCTTCAGGCCGCTGCACAGGCTTATCACTCATCTCAGAGACGTGGATTAAACCCTCTACACCTGGACTATCAACAAGCGCAGCAAAGGCTCCAAAAGATACCATGTTAACAATTTCGACCTCTACACTCTGCCCCTCTTTACAAATATTATCAACATTTGCCCAGGGGTCGGTTTTCATACGTTTAACACTCAAGCTTAAACGTTCGCGCTCTAAATCCACATCGAGAACATATACTTTAACTTTCTGGCCCACTCTAAGCACATCAGAAGGACGGTTAACACGGTGCCAGGAAAGCTCAGAGATATGCACCAAACCATCCACACCTTTTACGTTGACAAAAGCCCCAAAAGGCACCAGGTTACTAACAATCCCCCAAACCTCATCACCTGATGAAAGGTCTGCTAGGACAGAGTGTTTCTTATCATGGCCATCAACAGCCATACGCTCTGAGAGAATTAAGCGATTATGCTCAGGTGTAACCTCAATAATACGCAAGGTCAACTCCTCACCCACTAAGGCATCCCAACGGTGCTCCGTACTGTGCGCGTCTTGTTTAACACGCCAATTAGGCAGAAGCTGTGAACCGGGCACAAATCCACGTAATCCCATGAACTCTACAATTAGCCCCCCTTTGTTCACATCGACGACCTTCAGCACTATATTTTTCTTATTCTCCATAAGATTACGCGCTTTAATCCAGTCATTATATTCAGCGGCCTTAGCTAGGGATACGATAATCGTCTCCTTATCCTCAGCATCATCTATAACATAGACATGGATGACCTGGCCCGGCCTCAAAGTACGCAATTCTTCAGGTGACATCTGTTCAACCTCACGTGGCTGTACAAGCGCATCACACTTTCCACCAATATCAATCAGGATAGATTTTGATGAGACCATAGTAATAACGCCCTCAACAACATCACCATGATTACAGGGAATAGGCTCAACATAATTATCTAACCAATCATCCATAAAATCCTGATTCATTTCCTTATTAGGGTTGGAGACCACTCCTTTCATTGATTTACTCCTGGCTGGTTTTACTACTTATTATTATAGGCATCTTTTACAAAGGAGCAATTGTATATAAAACAACAGCAGAAATAATAAAAGCGTATTATTTTTTCCTGTTCCTAATTGTCTACATCAATGGCCTCAATATTCCATAATGCAGTTGACGTAGCCGCGTCCACCTGAATACCCACAATTCCCGGTCGCGAAACTAACCAATAGGGACGCCAGGCAATGAAAAGCGTTGGTAAATCCTGCGAGAGCAAAACCTGGGTCTCCCTTAATGCATCCCATTGAGACTCCTGGTCAACGGCTAATAGCGCACGAGCACAAGCCCGGTTATAAATCTCAGACCTATATCCTGAGAAATTCTCTCCCATCCAGTCAGTTTCTGCGCTGGGCACACGTTCCGCAAGCCAAGCACCACATACATGGGGAGCTGTGGCCTGCCATCCAAAGAGCGCCAAGTCAAAGCTGCGACCAAAGAGGGGACTGGCAGCGGCAGGTGTATAAAAAGTTGCCGTGTCCACCGGTTTAGGCGTAAGTTGCACACCACATAACTCTAAATCAGCGGAAAGATGCGCTGCCGGGAATATATATTGAGGTGTTAGGTAGAGGGTCAGACTTAAGGGGGTTCCATCCTCAAAGCCAGGGACAGCATAAGCTTCCCGGAAGCCATCCCCATCTTCGTCACGCCAGCCGGCCTCATCCAGCAAAGCCGCGCCTTGTTCAGGATCATAAGTTAAAGACTCAAGTTCATCTCCAGCAAAAGCCGGATGAGCAGGGGGAAGGAAGCTAACCGCCGGCATTAGTGCTTCAGCCGGCAATGCAGTAGCAAGCCCAATACGATCAATACAATGACCCAGCGCTTGCCGCACCCGTAGGTCGGAGACCGGATTAGCCTCAACCGCAGAAAGATTAAAATCAATCCTGAGAAATGAGGGGGATGGCCCCGCATCGGCCCAGACTTCTGCCTGGCCGAGATTCATCATACTGGCCCAGATTGCCCAATCTATGCTGATAGCCGGATTGGGTAAGATGATGTCACATTCCCCAGAGGCTAATAAACCAGGCCATTGGTTAATATCGACACTTGGGAAACGGACCACGATTTCCTCTAAAGCCGGAGGGTCACCAACATAATAAGGATTGAGTTGTAAACGGATCTCACGACCACGTTCCCAAGCCACAATATCAAAAGCGCCGGTTCCCGGTGGCGTTAAATCTTGAAGAATATCACTCAGTGCCAATCCCTTCCAACGATGCTCCGGCTGCGGGGGGAAGATAAGCCCACCAAAATCAGCACTGAGATAGCCGGGGAGACCTTCCCAACGCAATGTCTGTTTATTTATAGCCCTAAAACGTGCAGTACGTTCAACTAAATCACGCCAATAGCCGGAAACACCTGTCTCTTGCGCTAAATGGTAAGCAAAGATAAAATCATCAGTTGTCAATGGCACGCCATCAGACCAGGATAGAGAGGGCTTCAATCGAAAGTCAACCACTAATTGAGATAACTCTAAAGTGGCATCACTGTTATTCACCTGTACAACCCCAGAAGCATCAACATAACGCTCCCCAGGTAATACCGGAACAGTACGGCTAATCACATCACCATTTTCCAAGGAGGGCACGCGCTCCACAAGGCGCGGCACCCACTCATACGCTACCTGTTCCAGCGGTGGCTCATAAAAAAGTGCTACTATATCATCCCCGGTTTGAGTGGAGACTAAAGGACTGGCAAAGTCAGGTTCCAGGGAGCATATGACAACCCGCTTTGGAGCAGGCGTGGGAGAGGGCAATGCAGCAGTAGGCGGCGGTAGGGTAGCGGTAGGGACATCCGTTGCTGTAGGTGTAGCCTTAGAACAAGCGACAAGGAATAAAGCCACGAAGAGCAGCATAAACGAACGGCGTTTCATATCCCCATTACCCAACGATTTCTTGTAATGCCTGGTGAAGTACATCCAACTGGGGTGTACCTAAAACACCCTCATAAGTAAGCGGGCGTCGGGGTTTCCCCACCTCAAAGCCCAGGAACTCCAATCCCGCGCGGACCGCCAGGCTCCCATATTCGGAGACCATACAAGCAACGGTGTAAGTGCGTGATTGAATCCTGCGCGCTTCGGCTAGGTCATTCTTTGACATAGCCTGAAGCAATGCCTGGAACTCTGCCGGGATTAAGTTTGCAGCGGCCAGGATGGCCCCAGCGGCCCCTATGGACAACGATGGGAGGACCAAGGTTCCCTGCCCTACAAGGACATTCCAATTTTCAATACCCTGTGTAGCCTCGATAATGTCCAGCATATAGCGTAAGTTGCCCGATGTATCTTTAATCCCCACGATGTTATCTCGTTCTATAGCTAAAGCAGCCACGATATGGACAGGTATCGGTTGGCCTACTAGTTTAGGGAAGTTATAGAGGATTAAGGGCATTTTCGGGATAGCTGCTGCCAAGTCTGCGAAGTGGCGGCGCAAGCCTGCCACCGAGGGCCTTAAATAGTATGGGGCGATAACTAATGCCGCATCAGCCCCTGCGGTATAGGCATCCTGGGTCAGTTGGATAGCTTCCCATGTAGAGACAGCACCGGTACCTGCGATGACCAGTTTTTCACCATTTGCGACTTCTACTGCGATTTCCAATGCCCGGAGACGTTCCTCACGAGTCAGCAGCGGAAAATCCCCGGTAGTACCATTTACGACAAACCCATCGACATTAGGGGCTAGATGTTGCAGTAAGCGACGAAATGCAGCGACATTATAGCCACCATCTTCCTGGTAAGGTGTTAACACCGCCGGGAAGATACCTTGTAAATTTAATTCAGCCACTATAGACTACCTCCTCAATCACAGATCTTATGAATTAAAAACTTGGCACGCATTGGCCTGTACGTGATAGTCCCAGCCCTTACGAGTGTCGCGCACCTGTTACTTGTCCTTCAATCCCAAGTAAATTGAGACGCCTAACATCAAGCCACCTAATATAAGAAGCGCCAGCAATTTATAGAGTCTTGAAGAGAGTAATAAAGCTAAGATACCAAAGAGAGCACAAAATCCCCAATACGCAAAGACAATAACCCGTGTTGAGAAACCCGCATCTTTTAGGCGATAGTGTAGATGTCGCCGGTCACCCATAGAAGCATGACGCGCGTGTCGCAGACGATCCACAATTGTCCAGGCAACATCCAAAACCGGAATCCCCATAACCAATAATACTGTCGCAACCCGTGCCCCGGCAATCAGGCTTAGGGCACCCAAAAGATACCCCAGGAAGAAAGAACCATTACTCCCCATAAATACCCTGGCCGGGGGAACATTGTAGACCAGAAAACCCAATGCAGCACCTAGCAAAGCAAGGGCTAGGGGCACAATACTGTATTGACCAACACGCACCATATGGATAGCCAAGATAGCAGAGACAATAGCTGTCACACCCGCAGCCAGACCATCTAAGCCATCTAGCCAGTTCACGGTTACGGTCATCCCCGTCATCCAGAAAATCGTGACCGGAACATAGAGAAACACCGGTAAAACCACCGTGGTATTCGTAAAAGGATTATTAAAACGTTCAAGTATGATCAGGGTTACTGTCGCAATAATTGCAGCCACAAAGTAACCCATATACTGAATACGTGGAGAAAAATCAAAACGGTCATCAGCGAGTCCCAATAGGAACATCCACAGGCCCCCACCCATAAGCCCCCAGAAGCGCAAGGACTCATTAGGATCAGAAGTGGGGATTGGAGCTATTTGTGACAGTGCAACTGCACCGAAAAAGCCCACCGCCAGCCCCAACCCTCCCAAGCGGGAGATTGCGCCTTGATGTTTTCGTCGCCCACCGGGATGGTCAGCAATCCCCCAATATATACCAAGACGCCTTCCTAAAGGTGTAGAAATTAAGGCCAGCAAGAAACCGACACACAGAACTAACACATAGTGCACTGTATAAGGTTGAAAGCTAAATAACCTGGCCATTTCACATTAGGCAACCGCTATTTAGGCGGTACCAAATTGACGGTCTCCAGCATCTCCCAATCCAGGTACAATATAGGCATTCTCGTTCAGATGATCATCAATCACACCTACATAAATGGGAACATCGGGATGCGCCTTGGAAAAATTCTCAATGCCCTCTGGGGCAGCAATGACACCCACAAATTTAATGCTATGTGCCCCCCAACGCTTGAGAATATCAACCGTGGCGATAGCCGAACCGCCGGTCGCCAGCATCGGGTCAAGCACTAGACAGAGGTCTACAGTAGGCTGGATGGGGAGTTTGTTATAATACTCAACCGGACGTAGGGTTTGCTCATCACGGAAAAGGCCGATGTGCCAGACTTCAGCGGAGGGCATAAGTTCCCAGACACCTTCGACCAGACCAAGGCCGGCCCGTAAAATCGGCACTAAGCCGATATTTCCCTGGAGTTGACGGCCTTGCATCGCGGCCAACGGCGTCTCTATATCTACCGGGGTAAGTGGCAGGTCTGCCGTGGCTTCATAAGTAAGAAGCATAGCAATCTCTCGCATCAACTCACGGAACTGCCGGGAATTTGTGTCCTTATCCCGTAAAAGTGTTAATTTATGTAACATCAACGGATGATTAGAAACGTGAACCTGTCCCATAGCTCTCCTTAAAAATATATTTTTTAGACTTAAGTGACTCGACAACAGTGATAATAACTCTGTTTAAACGGGTTCCTCATTGCATCCACTCTGAGATAAGCGCGTCTAACGTGCCATCGGCCTGCATTTGTTGCAGGATCTCGTCGATTTTCTCAATAAGGGCACTATTTTCCTGACGGCCGGCGATCACATATACTTCATCAGTAATACTGGGAGTAATAACCTGTAAATTGGGAGCACCGGAAAGCGCTTCTAATGCGGATATATTATCCACAACGGCAGCGGAAGCCTGACCGGAAAGTAACATAGCTAATACCTGCTCAGAGGAATCCCAAGGGACCACAGTGGGGGGGGGATGGATCATCTTCTCCCACCGCAGTGCCTCCAGATGGCCGGCTGAGCCAAACACAACCCCAATGTAATCACCGGCCAAGTCAACCGGTTCATCTATCGGGGAACCACGAGGAACCAGCAGGACTTCACCGGCGTTAAAATAATGCCGTGTAAAGATAAACCCGGCAGTACGCCACGGATCAGGATATAGAGCAGAAATAATAACATCTGCTTTTCCCACGGTTAAGGCATCGTAAAGGCCATCATAACCAACACTTACCAGGTGCACATCTACCCCCAACCGACGGCCAATCTCATAAGCTAAATCTACATCCAACCCCACCACAGCACCGGTAGCATCAACAAACTCAAAGGGTGGATAAGCCGGGTCCAGCGCAACACGCAGCCCCCCTTGTGAACGGATATGCCGGAGAACCTGTTCCGAATCTCTCTGACAACCTAAAAGCATAACCACACACAAGAGGGTCTGCCAACAAATTATAATATGTTTTATGCCTGTTTTGGATAACACCCCAGCTCATTTCCAACTTTGCCCAAGTACGCTTTCTAGTATTCAATGACGGGTTAGAAACAGTTTATATGTGCAACCAAATCCCCTGTCAATATAAAGTAAAGGAATACTAGTACTCTTTCAAGTTTTAGATGACGGGTTAAAAGCAGTCTACATGTGCAGTCAAACTACCCGTCAATCATACCTTGAAGGAGTA
>JAFGKB010000261.1 GCA_016928755.1 Anaerolineae bacterium
CATAGCTTTTCTCCCTTCATTAAAGACAGACTACAAAAGTCTTAATAGCCCCTCTGTAAAGCTGACTCTCCCCCCATTAAGATATGGTTTATGCTAAGGCAATAGCCTGCTAAGACTTTTGTAGTCTTGATTTGCCCTAGACATTAGGCAGGATACCCAACGCCCTGGCCTTGGATACTGCCTGCGTCCGGTTCTTCACCCCCAATTTACTATAGATATTGCCGGTGTGCCATTTGACGGTGCGCAACGAGATAAAGAGTCGTTGTGCGATCTCCTGATTTGACAATCCCTCGGCCAGCAAAGGAAGGATATCTAATTCCCGCTCGCTCAGAGGTTCCACCATCTCTATTTGCGAATCCTGTTTCCCCGGCTCCGAAACGGGAAATGCGGCCAACAATTGCCCTGTGTACTCCGGCGCAATGCCTTGTCCGGCTGCCAGGTAGAGTAACTGTGCCATTGGCTTACCTTTGTCCAGGAAAGGCCGGATATAACCTGCCGGTTCGGCAATAGAAAGTGCCCGGCCTAGAGCTGCGACTCCCCGTGCCATATCGCCTTTGGTATGGAAAGCCAGTGCTTTCAGTATCTGGAACCGGATAAGCCGTTCTTTCAGCTCCCACTGTTGTGCTATGGCTATCAGTGGTTCCAACACCGCCAGGGCCTTATCCGCTTGTCCTTGCATTAGCAATGCCTGTACCAGGGCCGTATATTCGGCAGTCCGTCGCCGACGTGTGCGGAAAAAGTCATCCTTAACCCGCTCCTCTAGTTCAGACAGGGCGATATCTACGTTGAGTTCTCCACTCTCTAGGACCAATCCGCGCTCTTCTAGCCAGCCCAGAGCTGCACCCAGGTTGCCCTGGGCTATCCAGAGGTGCACCTGGTATGCGGCAACCAGGATATCGTCTAACTCGGTGGTATCGGTCCTAAGCGCGAGCTTTTCCGCTTCCTGGAGTACGTCCCGCGCGCCATCCATATCCCCTTGGGCCTGTTTAATATGGGATAAGGTGATATAGCCATCCATTGCCCCGGTTTCACCCCATTGCCTGGTTAATTCGATACCTTCGAGGACGTAATGCGTCGCGGTTTCCAGGTCGTTCCACTGGTAAAATAACCGCCCTAATCCCATAAGTGCTTCACCGGCTACCGGCAAAAGCTGTCCTTGTTCATCTGTTGCCCATCCTATCGCTTGTTGGTAGATCTTCTGTGCCTGGTGGAGTTGTGCCTGGTGCATACTCAGCTCGGCGATGTTACACAGTACCATCACGGCAACCATAACATTCCCGGCTTTATAGCTTGTTTGGGCGACCTTTTCGAGGGTCTGTGTGCTGGTCGCCAGGTTTCCATCTATCATATGGCACAGGCCCAGAATCCAAGTGGCGAGGTTGCGCAATAACATATCGCCTTCCCCCAGTTGTTCCAGTGCTTCCTGGGCAAGTTCCAGTGCGTGGGAAATCCTTCCTTGGTAGAGGGCCAGCAGTGCCCGGATAGGTCCTGTCTTATCCCCTGCCTCCGAGACTGCTGCATCTTGTAACCGTGCATCAATAGCTTCTTGGGAACGCCCGGCCAACAGGTAGGCCCACGCTTGAAAGATACAGAGCGAAGGCCGTTCGCGTATTAGGGCATCCGGCAGTTTATCGACCCAACCTAGGAAAGTCACAATCTCGCTGCGCATCAGAGTTGCCTCACCGGCCTGTTCGATCATATGCGCGGCGGTCTCGAAATCCCCCGCTTGCAACATATGGTCTATGGCCGGTGTTGTGAGTCCGTTTTCCTCAAACCACACACTGGCGCGGCGGTGTAAAATTGGCACCAATCCTGGTTCTCGCTGTTGTAGCCGGCGGCGCAGCAGGTCGGAAAAGAGACGGTGGTAACGGAACCACCGTCTCTCGTTATCCAGGGGTACGATAAAGAGATTGGCCCGGTCCAGTTGCCACAGCGTCTCCTGACCTGATTTGGCCTCCGGTCCGGGTGTGTTAATGACTGCGTCGCATAATGGCCCGGTCAGCCGTTCCAGAATGGCGGTTTGCAACAGGAACGCCTGCACTTCCTCCGGTTGTCGCTGAAGCACCTCTTCCACCAGGTAATCCAGGATATACCGGTCGCTGCCTGTGAATGCCTGGATAAAGCCGCCGGCATCCTCGTGCCCCCTCATTGAAAGCGCGGCTAACTGCAAACCAGCAATCCAGCCCTCGGTACGGGTTTCCAGGGCCGTGACATCTACCGGTGAGAGGTTCAGTCCCGTGTGAGTATTAAGGAAAGCTGCTGCTTCCTCCTCGGTAAAGCGCAGGTCCGACTGGCGCAGCTCGGTCAATTGGCCCTTGCCCCGTAGTCGTGCGATAGGTAAGGGCGGGTCGGCACGGGTTGCGATAACCATGTGTAAGTTAGGCGGCAGATGGTCTAACAGGAACGTCAATGCGTCGTGTACCGGCTGTGTGGTGATAAGGTGGTAATCATCAAGGATGAGGATATAGGTATTGTCTGTACTGGTATCTTCCTTATCAGTTTCCGGCATACGTTGTGCGGTGATGGCATTAATCAGCGTGGTCATAACGCTGTCCAGGGAGGGTAATTTCGGTGCTTGTAACGCTGCTATGGTGGTCTCTCTTACATCAATCTGCACGCTCCGCAGTGCTGCGACCAGGTAAGCCAGGAAGCGTGCCGGGTCGTTATCGCCCTCATCCAGTGAAAGCCAGGCGACCGCCTGTCTCCCGGCGGCTTGTTGGTACGCCCAATTGCTCAATAACGTCGTCTTACCGAATCCGGCCGGCGCGGAGACCAGCGTCAGCTTGTGCCCCTGATGTAGGGCAGCATCTAACCGTGTGCACAGATAGGGCCGCGCCACCAAGTTCCCGCGTGGTGCAGGGATATAGAGTTTTGTTGAGAGTAATGCCGTCTGCATATAGTCAATGTTATCATAGTTTACGCTTGGCGGCAATATTTTTCTATAAGCCTTATCTATAGTATACTGAATTTATAGACAGACGTTTTAGAGATGACCTAACGGGTTGAAGATGAAAGACAAAATTCTCGCTATATTTGAAGTTAGTGTTGTTTTTATCCTGCTGAGTTATCTGTTTGGATTTGTTATCTCGACTCCCCTGGCTATAGAAATGATAAATTCCTTGGATGGTCTTCTTTTCCCTGGATATGCTGTTTTATTGGTGACAACCTTAACGGTTTACGTTCTCAGAGTTCCCCGGCCGGCACAAGGGTTCTCTTCTCAAAAACTTAAGCATCAATGGGAGATAGTCGTTCAGGGCTTCTTCCCAATCTTTTCCCTCAGTGTTCTGCTCAGTTGGATTGATTGGACGCAATGGACCGGCGCTATCTTTATTTCTGTCATTGAGATAGGATTGCTGTTATGGTTCGCCTCGACGGTTAAGAACAAGATAACGTGGTTGAGTATCATTGGTATTAGTGGCTGTTTATTCCTCCCGGTTACCTCTTCTCATCTTTTATCCAAGATAGGAAGCGTCATCAGTGCCATTATCTATTTTTACCTGTTTGTGGCTTTGAGTGAGGAGTTGCTATTTCGTGGCTATATCCAGTCCCGGTTGAATTCAGTACTGGGGCGTCCCTACTGTTTCTTGGGCATTCGTTGGGGCTGGGGTGTGATTATCTCATCTGTGCTCTTTGGCTTTTGGCATCTAGGTTGGCAAACCGGTGTATCGGAATGGCCCCACGTTATGTGGACTATCTTTGCCGGTCTGATTTTTGGATTTGTGCGTGAAAAAAGCGAGAGCTTTATTGCCCCGGCTATATTGCATGGCGTTATGAATTATGGGCCACAAGCTATTCTTTTTTATCTTTTTTGGAATGGGTAGTGTAACTAAGTAAAAATGCAATAATTCTGAAATATACAAATATACCTATCTATTGACAATAGATAGGTTAGAATAGATAATAGTATAGAGATGGGGGGGACTGGTATGGTTACAAGAGAATGTTTAAAACGTGAGATTGACAGAGTTTGGGATAGTTACTCGGATGTCCTCTTTCATATTATGGCTCGTTATCTGCTGACCCTATAGAGCGTGGTGATCAAGGTATATGAATTGTTTGGAGGGAGACTAAGATGGAGTGGCAAGAGATTCGTGCCCATTATCCTCAACAGTGGTTATTAGTTGAAGCTATCAAAGCTCGTTCTGAGGCCAGTAAGCGTGTTTTAGAACAATTAGCTGTTGTTGGAACGTTTCCTGATTCGACAGCGGCTTTAAAGAGTTACCAACAACTTCATCACGAAGCCCCTGAACGTGAGTTGTACGTCTTTCACACCAGCCGTGAGCTATTAGATGTTACAGAGCGTAACTGGCTAGGTGTCCGGGGAAGTCAATGAAAATACGTATCTGTTTTTACTGGAACGATGGCCATGCGCACGAAGTGGAGATTGTAGATTATCATAAATGAGGTGCTGTAATATGGATGCGTTTACAGGCGCGTTATGACCTGGAAGTAGCAGAAATGCAGTTAGCCGAGCGCATTGAGCGTGAAGTCAAAGTATTACCCGTCCAGACTATAGAGATTCCGGAGGCGGATAGGGTATCATTTGTAGATGGTTAAATATTCTTTATTACTTTGGGAGAACTGGCTTGAGGAAGACCCTTTGTGACAATTCCAAGTATGTACTTTTGCCTTTGTCCATCATAGTTGTCTTATCATTGCTCGGTTGTGCCGGCACAGCGGTGAAGAATACCCCTGTGCCTGGTGAAACTCCAACCGTCACACCAAAGATCCCAACACTGACAACCACGCCATCACCAACAATTACACCGTCACCGGTCCCTGTTACTGAAACTCTTGCATATGAGTCCGCTGAGGCCCATCCAATACTGTGGCCAACAGAGAATTGGACGCCCTCTGTACCCGAAGTCCAAGGGATTGACTCCCACGCCTTAGCGGCGATGTTTAGCTATGTCCGGGATGGGAGCTTGGGCCTCAATAGTATCTTCATTGTCCGGAACGGATTTCTGGTTGCC
>JAFGKB010000262.1 GCA_016928755.1 Anaerolineae bacterium
ATTTATAGAGTTATGAGCTTGTTAACTATGGGGAGGGAATGATGACACGTAAAATCCCGGTCTTGCGCTATCTTTTGAGTTTATGGGTGTTTATAATACTGTTTACTGGGTGTAGTGCTGAATCGGAAGAGGCGGCAACCCCGGTATCTTTTGAGGATGTTACCCCGTTGGTCTCGGTTACGGGTAAGTTGGTACCGGCTGTCTGGAGCACGGTGGGAACCCAGAGTGGTGGTATGGTGACTGCTGTCCTGGTTGAGGAGGGAGACGTTATCGAAGCCGGCGATATCTTGGTGCAGTTTGATGCTGTCGATGCCCGGTTGACGGTTCAACAGGCCGAGGCTGCGTTGGCAGCGGCTAAAGCACAGCTTGCGCAAATTCAGGCCGGACCACGGGCTGAGGAGATCGCCGTTGCGGAAGCACAGATTGAGGCTTCTAAGGCTCTGGTCTCCCAGGCCGCGGCGCAGCGTGATGAGTTACAGGCCGGTGCCAACGATGCCCAGATTGCAGCCGCTAAGGCCCAGGTCGCGGCGGCCCAGGCTGAGCAGCGGGTGGCTGAGGACCAGCATAATAATACAATGGAATGCCGCACGGTCACCTTGCCTGATGGGCGTACCCAGAAGGTCTGCCCCGCGTTGGGAACGTTCGAGGAACAGGCCCGTTATACCCTGCATGCTGCTAATGAAGCCGTCGCAGCGGCCCAGGCGCAACTCTCTGCTGCCCTTGCCGGTGCCGACGACCGTACCCGTGCTGTGGAAAGCGCGGTATGGGCGGCCTCTGCGCAGCGGGACGTAGCCCAAGCCCAGTTGGAATTGTTGAAGGCCGGGGTACGGGATGTGGATGTGGCGGTTGTGGCCTCTACTGTTACCCAGGCCCAAGCCGCGTTGGATGCTGCCCAGGTCGTCCTGGAGCGCACCCAGGTCCGCGCGCCTATATCGGGGACCGTAGGGATGCGCCACGTGCGCCGGGGTGAGTTTGTCGCTCCAGGTCAACCCCTCGTGACTTTGGGCAATCTCGGCACTTTGCGCGTTGAGACCACTGACCTTGATGAGATCGATGTGGCACAAGTTAGAATTGACCAAGAGGTCACGGTTACCTTTGATGCGCTGCCCGACCGCACTTTCACAGGCCGGATTACGCGTATTGCTCCGATGGCCGAATCTGGGGGGGGCGGCGTTAACTATACAGTAGTTATCGAATTAAACGAGTTGGAACCCGTGTTGCGCTGGGGGATGACTGCATTTGTGGATATTGTGGTTGAGTAGTGATGATAAGGGGGCAATGATGATGCGGTTTGCAATTATCGGTTTATATGGCCTCTTTTGGCTGCTTACCTACATACTGATTATTCGTAGAGGTTTCCTGGATCGTACCTATGGCATGCCGGTTGCCGCTTTAGCCTTTAACCTGTGTTGGGAATTCTTCTTTTCCTTTGTAGTGCCTAGCGCGCCTCCCCAAGTTTTCGCCAATTATATCTGGCTGGCCGCGGATATTATTATCCTGGTCCAGACCTTATGGTTAGGTCGTAAGGTATTTCGGGATAACTGGCCGGATTTTGTTCCCGATAGCTTCTTCTATCTCGGTGTTGCGTTGTCCTTGGCAATCTCCTATGCTATCCTGCATTTGGCGGTTTTCGAGATCCCTGGTTGGAGTGAACTGCTTTATGCTCCCCGGACCGGAGCACCGTTTATCTGGGGTGCTCTCTATACCGCCTTTGGAAGCAATGTCATAATGTCCGGTTTGTTTATCTTTATGCTGCTATTACGCCGAGATGTAGCGGGGCAATCGTGTTATATCGCGCTTTTTAAATTATTGGGGACATTCTTCGCCGGAGTCTACCAGCATCTATATCTTGCTCCCTCGCATTTGATTACTGTATTTAGCGGGGCGGTCTTGGTTCTCGATGCCTTCTACCTCTGGCTGTTGTGGCGTTGGTCTAAGGTGCTGGAGATTGACCCCTGGCAACGTTGGTAAACTATGATCCTAAAAAACCTTTGGGGACGTAAAGTCCGTACTTTATTGACCGTTCTGGGGATTGCCATCGGTGTGGCGGCTGTGGTCTCCTTGGGCGCGCTGGCCGATGGTTTTATCCAGGGCTATACTGCTATCTCTGGCGGCAGTGGTGCCGATTTGTTGGTGATGCAGGATGACGCCTTGGACATTGTTTTTAGCGCGGTTGACCAAGATATCGGCAACGTCATCGGTGGCTTCTCCGATGTGACACAGCTTTCCGAGATGATTTATACCTTTGCTGCGACAGATAACGCCCCCTATTTTATTGTCTATGGCTACAACCCTGACGGCTTTGCTATCCAGCATTTCAAGATTATTGAGGGTGAGCCGCTGTCTTCTCGTATGAGTTCAAAGGGGGGCAAACCCCTGCTCTTGGGGCGTACTGCCGCCCAGGATATGGACAAGCAGATTGGGGATACCTTCCGCTTATATGAAAGCATCTACTGCGTTGTGGGGATCTATGAGACCGGCGAACCCTTTGAGGACGGTGCGGCGGTAGTGTTGTTGGAAGATGCCCAGTTGATCAGTGGTAAACCTCGCCAAGTCAATGCTTTGCTTTTAAAGGTGCAATCTGGCACAGATATTGAGCGGCTGCGCCAGCGCATCGAACAGCGTTTTGATGGGTTGACGGCCACTACATCCGCCGACTTCCAGGATGAGCAGGACATGCTCCAATATATCTACGTTTTCACATGGACGGTCTCCTTAGTCGCTATCCTGATTGGTGGTGTGAGTGTGATGAACACCATGTTGATGAGTGTCTTTGAACGCACCCGTGAGTTTGGCGTGTTGCGGGCCGTGGGGTGGCGACCTAACCAGATTTTGTTGATGGTCTTGGGCGAGTCCCTGGTACTGAGCCTCATTGGCGGTGGTCTGGGTATTGGTTTGGGAATTGCCGCAGTGCGCGCTGTTGAAAACATCCCGATGGTCAGTAGTATCCTACCTGGCGCTTTCAGCCTTAAGCATGTTTTCCAGGGGATGGCGGTGGCTTTGACTTTGGGGCTTGTGGGGGGCGGTCTGCCAGCATGGCGGGCGTCAGAGTTGATGCCCGCGGAGGCGATGCGCTCCGAGGGGGGTAGTGTGCACTCAAACCGTCACGTACGGTGGGCGTTTCTGCGCAATATCCTCCGCCAGCCGGTGCGGACCTTATTGACCATTATCGGTATCGGTATCGCGATGTTGGCCGTTGTCTTCCTTGGGGCCTTTGGCAATGGTATGATTGAAGCTATCTCCGGCCTCGTTGTCGGTGGTGGTGCCCATCTTGTGGGCAGTGAGACCGATGCCTCGGTAGACCTCAGCAAGATCGACGAAAACGCCGTGCGGCGTATTGCGACATTGCCCGGTGTTCAGGCGGCTGAGGGCTTTCTCACCGGTTATACAGCCTTGGGAGAGTTACCCTTCTTTATTGTCTTTGGTTACCAACCCCGGGGCTTGGCCATCCGGGATTTTAAGGTTGTCGAAGGCGAGCCGCTTACCACCAATCGGCAGATGATCCTGGGCCGGGTGGCGGCGGAGAATCTGGGTAAAGAAGTGGGCCAGACGTTGCGCATCTTCAACAGTAACTTTAAGATAGTGGGGATTTATGAGACCGGTGTACCTTTCCAGGATGGTGGGGGGATTATGACGTTGCGAGATGCGCAAAAGATCTTCGGACAGCCCCATAAAGTCAGCTTTGTGGGAGTGTGGTTAGAAGATCAGCAGCAGGTGGGGCCTATGATCCAACGTATTGAGACCCGTTTCCCGGAGGTCTCATTAGCCAAGGCCAGTGAGTTTAGCGAGGGGCTTTCGGATATGCAGATGTTGGAGGCCAGCACCTGGGCAATTTCGATGATGGCGTTGATTGTGGGGGGGCTAGGGATGACCAACACGATGGTGATGAGCGTCTTTGAGCGCACCCGCGAAATCGGCGTCTTGCGTGCCCTGGGTTGGCAGCGACGGCGGGTGTTAGAGATGATTGTCCGGGAGTCGGTGGCACTGAGTCTCTTGGGCGGTATGGTGGGGATTGTCGCCGGTGTGCTCTTGGGCTTTGCACTCAATATGGTCCCTATGATACAGGGCTTCATCCAGATGCAATACACGGTTGGGTTGTTTGTCCAGGCTATAGGTACGACGTTGACATTGGGTATTATCGGTGGTATTTATCCGGCTTGGCGGGCTGCTAACTTGCAGCCGGTTGAGGCCCTGCGCTACGAGTAATCTTTTATTTTGTTATAAACCTCCATCTCGGGGACGTCTTAGGAGAAGCATAAGTTATATGGAACATATTATTGAGACCCAGAGCTTGACCAAGGTATATGGTGATGGTGCCCAAGTGCGTGCTTTGGATGATGTCAGTATCCAGATTGCCAAGGGGGAATTTGTTGCTGTGATGGGACCTTCTGGCTCCGGCAAATCAACCCTGTTAAATATGTTAGGAGCCTTGGACCTGCCGAGTTCCGGCAAAGTGCTGATCAACGGGCAGGACTTACAGACGGTAAAGAACCTTGACGCTTTCCGTGCCCAGACCGTCGGCTTCGTTTTCCAGTTGCATAACTTAATTCCCACTCTCAACGCCTTGGAAAATGTCGAAGTGCCGATGATGGGCCAGCCGGTGGGGCGTGGGGAGCGACGCAAACGGGCCGAGGAGCTTTTATCTATGGTTGGATTGGGGGATCGGATGCACCACTTGCCCAACCAGCTTTCCGGTGGGCAGCGACAGCGGGTAGCCATTGCCCGCTCCTTGGCCAATAAACCTTCACTGGTGCTGGCCGATGAGCCTACCGGTAACCTGGATTCCCAGAGTGGCAGCGAGGTCATCAATCTGCTCCGTGAACTTAACCGGGATTTGAAGACCACCTTTGTGGTGGTAACCCACGACCTGGCCGTGGCCCGGCAGACAGACCGGGTGTTGGTGATGCACGATGGGAAAATCGCAGATGACCACCGGGTGGGGAATCCCTTTGAGGAAGACCTGAAGACGTTCCTAGGGTCAGGGTTGGGCCAGGCGATCTTCTCCGGTGATCCGAATGCCTTGGAGGTTCTCAGACCCCAGCAGCGTGTAGCTTTGCAGAATCTCTTGGCAAATAGGTCCTCGTAGGTTCGATAATGCTATCTCCAATTGTTTTTGAGAGAGTTAAACTAAATAAGACTGCCCATATTGCTTCCTTGGCATTAGTGGCCGCGGTTTACTTCTCTATGTTTATGCAACAGGCCGGTAAATTCGACGGGCTTACTATGGCCGTGTTGTTATTATTGGGGGCCTTATTCCTCTTTCTCTGTATCTTTGGGGTCGCTTTCTGTGAATGGCAGGCCAGTCTTTCTATCTCCCTGGCCTACTTTGTGATTCAGATCCCTCTGGCTTTAGTCATTTTCTATCTTAGTGGCGGGGCCGGATTTTCGTCATTGTTGCCCCTGGTATTGGTCAGCCACGCCGTCGCTATCGTCCCCCGCCCGTTTGTGATTGGGGTAGGGACCGTGGTAACTCTGGGTGTCACCTTGATTATATGGAATGGTTCGGAACTGGATGTCGCCTTGCCCGGTATCTTCTCCGTACTTGCCGGTGTTATTTTTGTGGCTGGTTTTACCCAGATTGCGACTAGCGAGGAAGAAGCGCGTAAGCAGGTAGAATCTTTAGTGGTCGAGCTTGAGCAGGCTAACCACAAGTTACGGGAATACGCGGTCCAGGTGGAGGAATTAGCCACCACCGAGGAGCGCAACCGTGTGGCCCGGGAGATTCATGATGGGCTAGGACACTATCTCACGGCTCTTAATATTCAGCTTGAAGCGGCGAAGGCTGTGTTAGACATTGATCCAGAGCGTGGTTATGATGCCCTGGATAAAGCTCAGCAGCTCGCGCAAGAGGCCCTGGCCGATGTGCGTCGCTCGGTCTCTGCGCTCCGGGCTGCACCCACTGGGGAAAAGCCTTTGCGTGAGTTGTTAACGGAGTTGGTGGCGCAAAATTATGCCTCCGGTATCGTCACCGAGTTGTTCGTGTCCGGTATGCCGCGTTCTCTGCCCCCCAATGTGGAGCTGACCCTCTACCGTGTTACCCAGGAGGCATTGACCAATATCCGTAAACACTCACGGGCCACCAAGGCCATTGTGCACCTGGATTACACCAAACGAGGGCATAATATCCAATTGCAGATTGTGGATAATGGTTTTGGAAACGCAAGTGTACCGGAAGAAGGCTTTGGCCTTGTGGGTTTGTCTGAGCGCATCCAGCATCTTGGTGGGCAGATGGAAATCGAAACGTCTCCCGGTGAGGGCTTCTGTCTTACAGTGGATGTCCCGGCATAGCTATGGTCAAGACACTATCTGCGCGCATCCGCATTTTGCTGGTCGATGACCAACGGCTCTTCCGGGAGGGTTTGCGCACTTTGCTCTCGGTTCAGCCGGATTTTGAGGTGGTTGGAGAGGCTGCGAATGGTGAAGAAGCCTTACACCAGGTAGCGGTATTGCAACCAGATGTGGTCTTGATGGATTTGCGGATGCCGGTGTTGGATGGTGTGGCCGCGACACAGCGACTACAACAGCAATATCCTGGTGTCCGGGTATTAATACTGACCACCTTTGATGATGATGCGTATGTCTTTGAGGGATTGCGGGCCGGGGCAGTGGGTTACCTGCTTAAAGATACGCCCTCGGCCAAGCTCTTTGAGGCGGTCCGTGCGGCTGCGCGAGGGGAGTCGTTTCTCCAACCCTCAGTCGCGGCTAAAGTCGTCGCCGAATTTGCGCGGCTTTCCAATGCCGCCCCTCGACCTCAAGCCCTGGTGGAGCCGCTCTCCGAACGTGAGTTAGAAGTCTTGCATCACATAGTCGCCGGAGCCACCAATAAAGAAATTGCTGCGGGCCTTTTTATCACTGAAGGCACCGTTAAAAACCACGTTACCCGTATCCTCAGTAAACTCGAAGTCCGCGACCGTACCCAGGCCGCCCTCAAAGCCAAAGAATTAGGACTGATGTAGTTCGCCTCTGTAGGACAAATTGGTA
>JAFGKB010000263.1 GCA_016928755.1 Anaerolineae bacterium
GCTCCAGCCTAAAACTTTGGCATTGATGGTCTTATGTGGCATTGCGGGGTTAGCTCCCTGGTTGTATTTCCCGTTACGCAGCCCATCCGCGCCCTTTGGCCCCACAGATATGGCCACCTGGGAGGGTTTCCTGCGGCATGCTACAGCACAAGGACTGCGGGTCAATCTGTTCCATTTTGGCTTGGTTGATCAACTGGACCGCCTGCGGGTGTTCTGGACATTGCTACGGCTCCAATATGCCTGGCCGCTCTTGATTGTAATTGGCGTTGGTGCAGTGCTTTTGCCCCGCCGTAAACCGCGCCAGGCCGTTCTTATGGGCCTGTTTTTGTTGGGCCACCTGGCATTTACGTTGAACTCTGTCCAGGATGTGATGGCTTATCTGCTCCACGCCTTTGCTGCGTTGGCTATTTTATTGGGAGTAGGGGGGCTGGCTGTTCTGAAGGCTATCCAGGAAAGTCAGTGGCACAAGGCGCGTTTGCCTTTGGCCCCGCACCAGCTTGTAGCTATTACAGCTTTTTTATTGCTTGTGCTTCCCTTAGGTACTATGATTTACACCTTCCCGCGCATTTCGCTGCGGGAGTGGGATGATGCAGATGTCTTTATCGCTGAACTCTGGGAACGTTTTGAAGGACAAACTGAGACTGCGGCTTTCGTCTCTGATTGGGAACACCTGACGCCCTACTTCTACCATACTTACGTTGAGGGTAAACAGGTGGCGGAATCGGATTTGCGCCCGGTCTACGTGACGGCGGCGCAGCCCTGGCCGGATAGCGTGTTTGGCAATTTGCCGTTGGGGCCAGTTTACCTCTCAAACTACCGGCGTGATATTCGCCAGTTAGGCTTCCGCTTACGGCCAGATGGTGATCTCTGGCAGGTGTTAGAACCACCGGCAGAGCAGGCAGTGACACCTCAATACCCGCTGGATGGGGTCTGGCTTGGCGAGCATCTGCAACTCTTGGGCTATGATTTGCCGGAGACAACCGCGGAACAAGGAGAAACCGTACCCCTAATCCTTTATGTCCAGGCTCCTGTGACCCAGAGTGCTATTCTGATGCCCTATGTGCAACTGGGGGAGATTGAGCAGCGCTGGACCACGGATAGCCGCCGTTTGACGCCGGAGTGGCTCCCCGGTGAAGTTATCGCCGAGAAGTATGAGGTTTTAATCCCTTATACGCTGTTACCGGGAAATTATTCCCTGGTATTGCGGTATAATGATGTCACAGCCGGGGCCAAGGATGATCTCTCTATTGGGTCTGAGTCCTCCTTGTTATTGGGGTATATAGATGTGCTTTCCCGGCCCGATGCCAAAAGGCTGGCGGGGGTCTTGGAGAATTCTTTGACCAATATTGGTAACGAGGTTGCGCTGCGGTCCGCACGGGTGCGGGTCGGCCCGCAGATGCGCCGGGGGATATGGGAGCGGCCTTTGCCGGTGCAGGGTGGGCAAGTGTTGCATTTAACCTTAACCTGGCGAGCCTTGCAGCCACCACGCACCAGTTATACCGTTTTTGTCCATCTTCTGGATGGTAATGGACAGCCGGTCTTGGGATATGATTACACGCCGTTGGGCGGGGCTTTCCCCTCTTATCTATGGTTTCCCAAGTGGTTGGAAGGTCAACAGGTCATCGACCCCTACCGGCTGGTTATCCCGGATAATCTCCCCTCAGGCCAGTATTGGCTGGAAGTGGGGATGTATGAGATGGGCAGCGTGCGCCGTGTTCCGATGTTGGCCGTGGATGGTACGATGACGGGCGACCGGTTAGTCCTTGGCGCTGTGAATAAGGAGTAGTTATGGAATCGATTCTTTTACCCTGGATAGTCGCGGCGACTATTATGGTCTTTGTCGCGGCCTACTGGATATATACCTTGGAAAAGCGCTTTAAGACTTTGGAAGATCGTTACCAACGGATTTTGGCATTGGCGGAAGAAAGTGATGAAGTAACAATTGGTCAGCTACTGACCCGTCTCGATGATTGCGGTGCCCGTATTGGGCAGATTGAGGCAACGCTCAAGCGTTTTAACAACCTGTTGCCCCATACTATCCAGGGTTATGGGACTGTGCGTTACCAGGCTTTCCCCAATGTGGGAGGAGATCAGAGCTTTTCCCTGGCGCTTGTGGATGGCCGGGGGAATGGTGTGATGCTCACCGGTTTGCACGGTCGGGATGTCACCCGGGTTTATGCCAAGCCGTTAGTTCAGTGGCGTACTTCTTATAGTCTAAGTGCCGAGGAGCAACAGTCTCTAGGTCAGGCCCGCCAGATCGTTGAGGGTGCCGGTTAAGTAGCGCGAGTTGCTATCTATATAGTAGTTACTTTGCCTCTGTATAGGGGCACTAGTGGTGGTGGATGGCTCTTTTCAACCGTTGTAGATTTGACAAAACGGCTAAGGGTCGTTATTATAATTCTTAAGGTGTTACTAGACCACAAGGAGGAAGTCAAATGTCTTTCTTTGGAGGAAAGGATAAGAAAAAGGCCCCTGCTCCGCAGATGCCTCAACCTGCAGTCGGGAATGCTGTGCGGTCACAATCGACAATTGAGTCGGTGATTGGGCCAAATACACATTTTAGGGGCGACCTTCAAGGTGATGGAGGTCTGCGTATTGAAGGTGTGATGGAAGGAACTGTAGATATTACAGGGAACTTGGTTGTCAGTGAGAGCGCGCGGGTCTTTGCAGAGATTAAGGCTAACAACATCTCAATAGCCGGTGCTGTCAAAGGCAATATCAGCGCCAGCCGTGTCGAGATCCTGGATACCGGGCGTGTCTGGGGTGATTTGACGATTAAGTCACTCTTGATCAATGAGGGGGCTTATCTGCGTGGCCAGACCTATATGCCCCAGGATATTCAACCTCCGCAGCTTGAAGCTCCGGCACAAGAAGCTCTAACCTCATCTGAGGGGCCAAAAGCCGGTACTGTCGTCGATGTAGAACCTGAGGACCTGGACGAAGAAGAGTAAATTATCTGTAGAATTTCTCTTTGTAAATAGGGGCCACGCATTCTCTTAAATGCGTGGCCCTGTCTTTATTTCTTAAGCGGTGTAGTTCTGGTTTTATAAGCGCTTTCTCATTCCCCCCTGAAGGTCGGAAAGTTAAGTACTCTAGTTTGTACTAACGTCGTATAAACCATCAACATCTCTGCTCCCAGGTAAATTACGGTCAGGGGGAGCAGCACACTTTCCTGGTGTGAATTTAACCCCAGGTAGACACCTAGCAAGGCGTAAAGCAGCACTGCGCATTCCCCGATAAAAGTACTGTCGATCTTAAGGCGGTAGGTAGCGTTGTGCCAGGTTCCTCTGCGCCCTTGTAACCGGAACTTGGGGGTCCGGACGAACTGGCCCCCCCAGTTTTGTAAGCCATCCGCTAAAGCCAGGGTGGTGCTCCATGTAATTCCAATGCCTAATAACATCAGCACCGGATAAACCAACATCCGCTTGGGCCAGTCGCGATAGAGGCGTATTTGCCCTAGCAGGTACAGAAAAGGAGGAATGGCCGTGACCCCACCCAGGAAGGCGGCCAGGCGGGGTAGGTGAGGGGTGTAAAGTGCCATCGGCAGTGCCAGGAGTAACATTAACAGGAACATCGGTTGGGTAAAGTAACCGCTGAGGTGTAGCAGTGCCATAACCTTCTGGTGGAACTTGAGCCGGGGTGAGCGATAAATCGGCAGGGCCAGCTTGCGCAAGGATTGGGCTGCCCCTTTGGCCCACCGGTATTGTTGTTGTTTAAAGGCCCCTACCAAGGGGGGGAGTTCTGCCGGTGCGACTACATCCGGCAGATAGAGTATCTTCCACCCGGCCAGTTGCGCCCGGTAACTCAGGTCCAGGTCTTCGGCCACGGTATCGCTTTGCCAGCCCCCTGATGACTCTATGGCCTGCCTCCGCCAGACCCCGGCAGTACCGTTGAAGTTCATCAGTAACCCACTACGGTTACGGGCCATATGCTCCACAGTAAAGTGTGCATCCAGGGCTAGGGATTGTGCCCTGGTAATCAACGAGTATTCGGCGTTGAGATGTCCCCAGCGGGCCTGTACCATGCCCAGTTCCGGGTTGGTGAGCATATGGGGGACGGTGCTCCGCAGGAAGTCTTCGGGGGGGCAGAAGTCGGCATCGAAGATAGCGATAAAGGAGCCGTGCGCCTTTTGCAATCCCGCTGCCAGTGCCCCGGCCTTATGGCCGGTAGGGGAGTCACGGTGCAAGAGCCGGATATTCAAATCTTCCCGGCACAGGTCTTTGATAATGTGTTGCACAAGCTGTAGCGTGTCATCGGTGGAGTCGTCCAGGATTTGAATTTCCAGGCGGTCACGGGGCCAATCTAACGCCGCCACCGCTTTCAAGATACGTTGGACCACATAACGTTCGTTGCATAAGGGGATTTGGACAGTAACCGTGGGCAGTTCGTCTTCCGGGATGTCCGGCAAAGAGGGCGGTGCGTCGTTTTTGTGATATAGGTATAGAGCAGTAAGGATTAAGATATGCAGAGCATATATCGCCAGCCCTACCAACAGCACAGTGTAAAGGTATCCAAGCATAAAGTATTTAGTTTCTCCAAAGCATAATTATGGTTCATTATAACACCGTCATATGCTTTGGGCAGGGATGCGAGGAACTTAACAAAGTTCCGCCCGGCCAGTTATTGGCCGGGCGGTCTACTTTATGAGTGTAATCCTAGTTGTTTTACCCTTTCGGGAAGAACTCAAACCATGCGAAGCTCTTGACCGGCTTGCGGGTATCGGCGGTATTCAGTACCTTCCCGGAGGCCCAAGAGACGAAAGAAGTGGCTTGGGCGATTTTAGATTCAGAGGTGAACTCGAAGGACCAATCGTCCATTGTAATCTTTGCGCCCTTGATAAAGCCATCCTCTGTGGGAATGACCTCTACCTTATTGTGGTGGGTTACGGCGGCTTTCCCATTCTGGTTATAATAACCGGTGCGGAAGTCATCCACACCATCCAGGTACACGCCACACTCCTTGGAACCGTCTTCAAAAATATTCATCCAGACAACCCAGTACTGCTCCAATAACTTATAGATCTTGCTTTGTACGAAGTCGCAGCCCAAGGGACCCCAAGCAGCATCAATCACACCGTAGCCACTGACCGGTTTACCATCGAGTGTGCCGGTGACGTAGTGTGGCTCAGAGCGGTACATATCATCTTCCCATAATCCGGGGCAATAGTATTCCAATGCCGGGCCAACAGCATTGAACTCCAAGTTTAGGCGACCCTCGACATCTTGCCAGCTAATTTGTTGTGGCCTAACTTTAATGTTAAAGGTGGGGTTGGTCAGGTAGGGCTTAATTTCAATAAATCCTTCTTCTTCGTAAAGTTCTTGAGAACAGCGACCTAAGTACATCTCACCAGGTTTAAAGAGTTGTTGCGGGTTTGACTGTAGCCCAGGAATTTCTTTTGAAGCCACGGTCATTGTGGTATCAAAGGCTTTGTACTGCCGGAAGAGATTATATTTTTGCCCATCTTCATCCATTACATTGGCGACGACCCAAATACCTTGAGACGCCAAGCCATGTGGGCTATAAGTGCGGAAATATTCCATAAGTTCTGGAGTGCGGGTATAGGCGATAACCTGAGACCCCCATTCGGGTTCATAAACTGTTGTTGGTCGGATGAATTTCTGACCATAAGATTTTGTCATCGTGTTGTCCTCCTATGTTAAATGTAGCCTACTAATAAATATAATATAACCAACTTTAGAAAAAAGCAAGCATTTTTATTGATTCACTCTTGACATCTATGGAATATGACCTATTTTAAGAGTTACACTTAAATCTTTCAATGTGATTATTAAATATAATCTGTATACCGTTTATCGCTTGACAGTTAAGCGAATTTTATAGAAAATGTTATTATACTCGTCGGCTTTTCCTTGGGCACTGCCCCTCAATTATATTGTGGTTTGGGAGTTTTGTATTTAAGGAGCATGTAGCTTATGGAGATTTTAATTGAGTTTAACGGAATCCCTCGAATCTTAGCCGGGGAACGCCAACTCCAATTACAACTTGAGGAAGGTGTTACTTTTCGTGAAATTATCCGGCTTTTAGGAAAACGTTACCCTAAAATGATCGGTCAGGTAGTACACCCTGATGGTGAGACATTATACAGTTCCCAGATGATGAACTTGAACGGTGAGCATATGGTGCAGCCGGAACAGATGGGAGATTCGCCTAAACATGGCGACCGTATTATTATGATGTCCATCTTAGCCGGTGGGTAAAGATCGTTCCGTAAAGGAATAAAAATTTTATCGGTGGATTGAGGTATTCATTGATTGATGTTATTTCTTTTTTAATCTGTGAAATCCGTGCAGTCCATATAATCTGTGATCTATTTATTTTAAGGAGGCGCTTATGTACGGTTACAGCGGCAGAATTTTACATATAGACCTCACCGACCGTAAAACCTGGGTGGAGAAGAAGCCCGAGTCATGGTATAAGATGTATATCGGTGGGGTATCTATGGCCAGCCGGCTTTTGTGGGAAAATATTGAAGTGGGGTGCGACCCGCTCTCTCCAGGTAATCCAATTTGTATCGCCAACGGTATCTTCGCCGGTACGCCGGTCCCGGTAGGGGGTAAATATGGTCTGGCTTCCAAATCTCCCTTGACCGGTTTCATCGGGGATAGCCTCTCCGGGAGTTGGTTCTCCATCGCGCTCAAGCGTGCTACCTGGGATGGTCTCGTTATTCATGGTGCTAGTGAGTCTTGGGTCAATGTCTTTGTTGACGATGAGCGGGTCCAATTCCGCGATGCCACGCAGCTTCTTGGTCTTGATACTTTTGAGACCGAGGAAGCTATTCGCGAGGAGATGGGGGATGACCAGGTGCGTTCCGCTACTATTGGGCCATCTGGGGAGAATATGGTCCGTTATGCCAATGTAACTAATGATGGCCGCCAAGCCGGCCGTACCGGGCATGGTATGGTATGGGGTTCTAAGAAGCTCAAGGCTCTTTCGGTTCGTGGTACTCACGGCGTCACAGTTGCCGACCCCGATACATTAATGCAGTTATCTTTCGACATCACCCAGGCAGCCCAGGGACCACATACCTCTAAATACCGGCTGTTGGGGACGGCCACCAATGTACTTAATATGAACCGTTTGGGTCTGCTCCCGACCCGGAACTTCCAGGAAGGTGTATTCGAGGATGCTGAGTTGGTAAGCGGTGAGTACCTCGATGCGCATCACAAAGTCAAGATTATTGCATGTGCCCAATGTCCTATTGCGTGTGAGCAGATGTCCGCGGTGAAGACCGGACCTTACACCGGTGCGATGACGGGTATTGAGTATGAGTGCCTCTTCTCCAATGGGCCGAACTGTGGCATCAACGATATGCGTGCCGTTATCAAGCTGATTGATCTCTGTGACCGGAGTGGCATGGATGCCATGAGCAATGGTGTTATTGTCTCTTGGACGATGGAAACCTTCGAACGTGGTGTCTTTACCAAAGAAGATTTTAAGTGCAAGAAATATCCGGAGGGTTTTGAACCCTACTTTGGCAACGGCGAGGCCGCTGTTACATTGACCGAGATGATTCGTGACCGTGAAGGCATCGGCAATATATTGGCCGAAGGAACGCGCCGCGCCAGTGCCCAGATTGACGCGGAACGGGGTACTGAGACCTATAAATGGGCGATGAATATCAAGGGCCTGGAAAACCCCGGTTATGATGCCCGTGGCTTGAAGACTTTCTCCGTGGGATTGGCTGTTGGGACCCGTGGTGGTTGTCACAACCGTACTGCTGCTTATGACCCCGATATTAAGGGACGGGTGGACCGTTTCAGCATTGATGATACACGGGGTAAGTTAGCCCGTAGCACGGAGGAGTACGCAGCGGTCTATGATACATTGCCTCTCTGTAAGTTCATCCGGCGTTGTTTTACCGGTAAAGCCGACCGGGCAGGTGCCTGGCCGACCATTGCCAAGTTGATTAATGCTACCACCGGCTGGGATTATGACTATGATGACGTAGAGCTAATCGGCGAACGTGCGCACACCATTAAGAAGGCGTTTAATATTCGCGAGGGGTGGACACGTGCTGATGATCATCTTCCTTATCGTTGGCATCACGATCCCATGACGAAAGGCCCCTCCGCCGGACATGTAGTGACCGAGGAAGAACTGGAATATCTCAAAGACCTGTATTATGAGGCTAAGGGATGGACTAATGATGGCTTAATTCCCAAACAGAAGCTAATTGATTTGGGGATGGATGATGTAGCGGAAGAAATCGGGGTATAGTCACTCGATGTGGTGGATATATCCTTTTAGAGTGTAGATTAAGGAGTGGTTAAGGATGGTGACTTCGACGTCTAAATACCAATATATAACTTGTGATCCCCAGAAATGTATTGGGTGTCAGATTTGTGAATATGTCTGTTCGTATACAAAGACCGGTGAGTATAATACCTATCGCAGTCGCATCCGCACCGTGCGTGTGGAAGAAGTCTTGATGACGGCGGTAGCTTGTCGTACATGTGAAAATGCCCCTTGTATCATCGCATGTACTCGTGATGCTCTGACCCAGGACCCTGAGACCGGCGTAATCCGTGTGGATGCCGACCGCTGTGATGGTTGTGCGTGGTGTATCGAAGCCTGTGATTTCGGTGCTATTTCCATCAATCCCCTGACTAAGTTGGCCGAAATCTGCGATCAGTGTGAGGATGAGGCTGATGGTCCACAATGTGTAAAGTGGTGTCCTAAAGAAGCTCTGGAATTGACAACTCCTGACCGGCGGGCGCAACGTGCCAGGCATAAACTGGCAACGGAAGATCTGCTTGGTTCTTAATGTCAGGGGCAGATAACGTAGGATTATTCTAGCAGCAAGGAGTAGATATAGTGGATAGTAATGGCAAGGAAGAACTGCGCATTGGTGTTTATGTCTGCCATTGCGGGTCAAATATCGCCAGTGTAGTAACTCCCTCTGAAGTTGTCGAGTATGCTAAAGATTTACCTGGCGTAGTGATTTCTAAAGAGCACCGTTATATGTGTTCTGACCCCGGTCAGGGATTAATTCAACAAGATATTAAAGATTACAACCTTAACCGGGTGGTAGTAGCGGCTTGTAGTGTGGCAATGCACGAGCCGACATTCCGTGGCTGTATTGCGGACGCGGGCTTAAACGCCTTTATGTTTGAGATGGCCAATATCCGCGAGCATTCTTCCTGGGTACACTCTCATGAGAAGGCGGCAGCAACCCAGAAAGCTAAGGATATTGTGGCCGCAGCCGTGGCTAAGGTCAGCAATGTGCGCCCCTTGGAGATGTTCGAGGTACCGGTGACCCGCCGGGCGTTAATTATTGGCGGCGGTATTGCCGGGATTAGCGCGGCTTTAGACCTGGCGGATATGAGAATCGAAACCTACCTGGTGGATAAATCTCCTACCATTGGCGGGCGGATGGCCCAACTCGATAAGACCTTCCCGACAATGGACTGCTCCATCTGTATTGAAGCTCCCAAGATGGTGGATGTGGGCAAGAATCCGTATATTCACCTGCTCACCTACTCCGAGGTTAAAGAAGTTAATGGTTATATCGGTAACTTTGAGGTGCAGGTGGAACGTAAGCCGCGTTATGTGTTGCTTGACCGTTGCACCGGCTGTGGTCTTTGTGCTGAGGCCTGCCCTATTAGTATTCCCAACGATTTCGAGGAAGGTTTAGGCCCGCGTAAGGCGATCTATGTCCCGATGGCTCAGGCCGTTCCCTCGGTTTATACAATTGACCGGGATGCCTGTATTGAGTGTTACAAGTGCGTCGAGGCCTGTGGTGAGTTGGAC